>JARRPN010000001.1:0-20179 GCA_037382875.1 Calditrichaceae bacterium
TGGAAACTGGTACTGTAAAATGGTTCAACAACTCTAAGGGTTATGGATTTATCAGCAGAGAAGAAGGCGAAGATGTCTTCGTTCATTTTAACGCCATCGAAGGCACAGGATACAGAACACTAGCGGAAGGTGATAAAGTACAATTCGAAGTTGAGCAAGGCGCAAAAGGCCTACAGGCAACTAAGGTTTCAAAAGTATAATTTTAGAATAACCACTCCCCCGGTCTTTTTGACCGGGGTTTTCCATTCTAATCAAAAAAATAGCATTAACATTGGTTTTCCACCGGATTAATTACTAAAAATAGAGAATTTATTAGATTAAGCCACTGTTTTTAGCTATTCATATTCAGCACTGATATTAATATAAATATAAGTGTAGCAGGGATATAGTATCTATTCTTCCATTTTCTTCTGATTTGAGAATATTAAATAGTTTGTCCAACGCATAATTTATATATATATTTATTCTTAGTCTGAACACGTTATCACTTGGGAGAAAAGATGGATAAACTGGTGCTGATTAAAAATTTTCCTAACCGTAGTTTTGCAGAACAAGCCAAAGAAGTTCTGGCACAACATGATATCGTTTGTGTTTTAAAATCAATTGATGTTGGTGTATTGGGCACTGCCTCAATTGGAATGCCTCAGGGCGTTAATCTTTATGTGAATATTGAGTATGAAGAGTCTGCTTTAAGGCTGATTGATGCTTTATATAACGGAATATAATCAACAGATTTTGGCCTAATATTAACAATTCAATTTGACTTGGTTACATACCATATCCCGCCAATCACACACGTGATCCTGATAGTTAAAAGATAAAAAAATAGGTTGATAAATATTATTTTATATTGTTAAATTTGGTTTAGTTGATCCCAACAAATCTACCACGATCAAAAAATGATAATAAATCAATGTAATGCTGTAATAACTATCTAATTAACCAGTTTATTATTTTAAAAGGAGAACGATGTGAAGACAAAATTTTTAATTATCGGTTTAATTTCAGTGTTGATGATTGGATGTGCTGCACCGAACATGAAATTCTCTGTACCATCAACTGCAACCATTGATCAACCTGAAGACAAAGCACTTGTTTATTTTATTCGTCCCAGTAACCTTGGCTACAAAATAAATGCAGCAATTTATGATGATGAAAATTTCATTGGTTTTGTTCCCTACAATCAAAAATTACCATATTTTGCAGAACCTGGAACACACCTTTTTATGGTAGTATCAGAAGCAGCTGATTTTATCAATGCCGAACTTGCTGCAGGCAAGACATATTACATAAAGGTTATACCTCGTATGGGCATGTGGCGTGCTCGTTTTTCACTCGGAGCAATAACAAAAGAAGATTTGCAAAAGAAAGAAGTACAACAATGGATTTCAACTTGCCGACTTATCGAAAATAAGGACAGTGCCGACCGATGGGCTGAGGAAAACGAACCCAGTGTTTCAAATAAGCGTCAAGCATATCTGGAAAAATGGAATGCTAGGGGAGATGAAAATCAACCCACGCTAAATATCGATGATTGTGAATAATAATTAACAATAATAATGTAAACATACTCCCGTAAAATTTTAAAATGAGTTTAGAATTAAGTTTTGCGGGATTTTTTTATATTAATTAAAAGATATTTTTCACAACACCTAACGTTTTAACTTTAACTTATGTATGTATATCCAAAAGAATGTATTTATTCTAAAGTAGAAATAGACAGATATATATACCTATAAAACCAAAAATTTATTCACTGTTATCCGGATTATTTAACCAATTTTTCTCTAATTTGTGGACCATGGCTAGTCTATGCTGAATCGCGGCTTCACGTGCCTCTTCTAAACTTCGGTTTGGTGTAATATAATATTTTTTTGATCTGGCTTTACCATTTTCACTCCATGTAGCCTGAAAATAGTGAACCTTTTTCCCACTTGATGTGGATTTAATTTCATTTACACCAACCACACCGCTTGTATTATTTTTTGGCGGTTTGCTGTAAAAGGGCCTTTTGCTCTTCGTCCGCATATCCTTTCTTTTCAAATCCGCAACCATCTGATTGTGATCACGAAATGCAATAGCGTCTTTTAAAGCCTGTTGCTTACTTCCATGCAAACGATCGCTGAACAATTTTGATACAAAAACGCCCCCATCAGCGTAAATCCTAACGTACCAGCCATGTGTGTTCTTAGAGTCAATACGGCTAATACCCTTATGCGTTTTTTTCATAAGAATAACTTGGTTTATTTGACTTATTGCAGGATTTCTCTTAAAGAGTATCTATAATATAGTTAATCAAAATCATGTTTGCCACGAAAATATCATATTTTTTCTAGAATTTTATATATTCTAAATATAAATCAGATGAAAAGTTCATCGCAATGACTGAAAATTTAATTACAAAGGTTTTCTAATAAATCCTGTATATTATTATAAGATTGTATTTATTTTGTTATAATGATTGCGAACTATTTCATCATAATCCCTGCGTAATAATTTAATCGCGACAGGAAGATGATCCATTATATCAGTTGCCAGCAAACCATCCTGCCCAATTTCTTTTGCAGCTAAATCTCCAGCATATCCATGAACAAAAACCCCATTTTTAACCGCATCCTCAACGGACAATCCCAGACCAAACATTGCTGCAATAGTACCTGTCAACACATCACCACTACCAGCGGTGGCCATTCCAGGATTTCCACTTAAATTTATAAAAACATTTCCATCCGGAAAACCTATTAAAGAATGAGCACCTTTTAAAACAATCACAGTTTTAAGCATTTTGGCTGTAACTTGTAATGCATCTATTTTATGTTGATTTATTTCTGCAACGGATTTACCGGTTAATCGCGACATTTCACCCATATGCGGCGTTAAAACCGAAGGGAATGTGCGGTTAGCAATGCAATCCAGATCTTTGGCAATAGCAGTCAACCCATCGCCGTCAATCAAAACTGGCTTGTTTATTTCTGTACTGATGCTGCGAACAAGGTTTTGAGCACCCCGGTTCAATGAAATCCCCGGTCCTATGACAACCATATCCACTTTATCTGAAAATTCTAAGAGCCGATCCAGATTCTTCATGGATAAACTGCCGGATTTTGACATACTTAGAGGCAATACAACAAGTTCATTTCCTTTCGATGCAATATGATGAGCAACTGATTCCGGAGTTGCCAGAAATGATAATCCTCCACCTGCTTTTAAAAATGATTGTGCGGCAAAATACGGAGCCCCTAAATACAGATTTGAACCTGCAATAAAGAGAACTTTCCCCAGAGAACCTTTATGGGCATCCATTCTTCGTGCAGGTAAAGCAATCGGATCATTAATAGCTATTTTTATCTTTTTACGATTGTACATTTCCGGGGAAAACGAAATATGTGTCACATGAAGTTTGCCACCGTATTCAAATCCTGGAAATAATAAATTTCCCAGTTTAGGCAGCCCAAAGCTGATGGTATGGGAGGCTTTAACAGCTGTACCCATTACATGACCGGTATCACCATGAATACCTGAAGGAATATCCAGGCTAATAACTGTACAGTTCTGTTCATTAATCAGATTAATAATATTTCTATACTTTCCCTCAACTTCTCTGTCAAGACCGGTTCCAAATATACCATCGACAATTACATCGTATTTAGATAAAGTATCTTTAAGTATATCAGTATTATTCGGTTCGTATATCTCAATTCCAATATTTTGAATTATCTGAAGATTTGATTTTGCAGCGTCTTTATATTTGTCCGAATCACTCAGTATAAAAACGTGAACCATTCCACCATTGGAATGAATTTTTCTTGCAACTACAAATCCGTCGCCGCCATTATTGCCGCCACCACAAAATATTGCAAATCGTTTCCCATGGATACCGATTTCATCATGGATAACTTTATATGCCGCTAAGCCGGCATTTTCCATCAACAAGTCTTCCTTGATGCCAAATTCTTTTACCGCCTGGGCATCTAATTTCTGCATTTCTTTTACACGGCTTATTTTCATAATATTATCTCCGGATATATGGTACATACGTGAGATATACTTATCGTAAAAAATATCGTTCCCAATTTTGCGATCCCGCCAACAACGAACTGACCAGCTCACTCATAATTTCTGTAGCTTTGCCTTTTAAAAAGATATCTGTAATATTTCTGGTAAATTGAGTTTGATCTGTATTAATTTCAATTATTTTTGCCCCGGTTTCTTTGGCAGTCTCAGGTAATAAAGCAGCTGGATATACTTCTCCTGTTGAACCAATCACTAGTAATACATCGGACATTTCAGCTTGTCTGTTTGCCAGAGTATTGGCCGGTTCCGGAACTGCTTCACCAAAAAAAGTGACATCCGGTTTGATCACACCACCACATTCTTTGCATTTAAGCGGAATATCATTTAATGAATAATCATCTTTTGCAAAAAAATGTTTGCATGATAAACACACCATACGACTTATATTGCCATGAAAGTCAATTACATTCTTACTACCGGCTAATTGGTGCAGGTTATCAATATTCTGAGTAATCACAGCTTTAATAAAACCATTCTCTTCCAAATCCGCTAGAGCATAATGGGCATTATTAGGTTGTGCAGTTCCAAAGTGTGTATAGAATAATTTTTTCAGTAGCTTCCACGATTCCTCTGGTTTGCTTTTAAATTCTTCCAGTTCCAGCAGGGCAGGATCATAAGAATTCCAGATACCCCCTTTTCCTCGAAACGGAGGAATACCGCTTTCCACTGACATCCCTGCGCCGGTAAATGCCACCAAATGAGTTGCATTTTTTATTAAATTAACAGCATTTTCAAAATTATTAGTAGTTTCCATCATCTCTTCCTAAATCAGTATTGCTATTGTCCGGTTCTTACCTGCATAGTCTGATAATCCAACTCTGAACCCAGCATGCTATGCGGTATAGAATAAACTAACAACAAAATCAATGCCGCCGCAAAAACCCACCAGCGGGCTTGTTTATTATCCTCGCGTAACACCTGGATTAGTGCAATTACCCAACCTACCATGGCGAACAATGTTTTATTATCTGTTAAATCGTAACCAAATGGAATGCCTGTCCATAATTCCCCAAAAGCAAATCTCTGAACAATTGGCCCAAGAATCATCCCACCAATAAATAATAAAATAGTTGTAATAATGGTATAAAACTTCAACCGTTTTGCATCAGCAATAGCTTCCAGTGCACTTAAATTTGAAAGCAACATCGCAATAAACATAAACAGAACATGTGGAATGAGGACGAAACTTGGAACCGCGCCTTTAAAACGTGTGACTACCGTACGATCAGCAGGAATCGTATATTTTTGTGATTGTTTACTGATAACAATATAGTATTCCAGTTTACCTGCCGGTGGTTGATTAGGAAGCTCCGCTGAAAATTGTCCATTCTTCCACTTCATTTGTACCGATTCCCAGGGTTTATTTGCTTTAAAATAAGTATAGCGTAGTTCTGCCCGGTATGTGGAATCAGGAAATGGTAGTGAAACCGGCTGATTGGTATCCCCGCCATGACTGCGAGTTAACCTGTATTTTACATCTTGGCCATTAATATTTATTTTCCCTTTTAATGGATAGGTGGGACCAGTCATACGCTGATAAACAGCAGCAGATAATGTAATAACAATGGCAAGAATCCAGCGAATATAAGCTTTACTCAGTTTGTAAACCTTTCTATAATTATAATTAAATCAATCAGTTCAACCCTTATTTTACGGATTTGTAAATTTTGAAACAAGTTTCATCCAAAATAATTGTATAGCTTGCTTTTGTTTTATTAACTTACACATTTAACAGATCAACAGAAAAAATATTAATTTTAATTCATATAAAGGAAAAACAATGTCCGATGATCATAATACTAATTTTAATTTAATCGGTTCACTTTTTCGCGCGCACCCCTGGCATGGGGTCGATGTTGGTGACGATGCACCTGAAATTGTGAATTCATATATAGAAATGACACCAACCGATACGATTAAGTATGAGTTGGATAAAAAATCCGGATTGCTGATTGTAGATCGCCCACAAAAATATTCATCAATGCCACCCATGTTGTACGGCCTGATCCCACAGACCTACTGCCATAGACACACGGCTGAATTCTGCCTAGAAAAAACCGGTAGAACGGATATTGTCGGCGACAATGATCCACTCGATATCTGTGTTTTAACGGAACGCCCAATTTCCAGTGGGAATATTCTCGTACCTGCGGTTGTAATCGGCGGATTCCGGATGATAGACAATAATGAAGCAGACGATAAAATTATTGCCTTTTTAAAGGGTGATATGGTATATGGAGAATGGCAGGATATTACCGATGTTCCAGCTAAATTGATCGAACGGCTTAAACACTATTTTCTGACCTATAAAGATATTCCTGGCACTGAAAAACATATATCAGAAATCACGCATGTATACAATAAAAATGAAGCCTGTGAGGTGATTAATCGCAGCCGCAAGGACTATGATGAATCATTTATCGGTCAAAAAGCTTTATCCAATGATCTCAAAAAGAAAACCAGCAAATAAATTTCGCGATCTACCCGCCAACAAATTTAGTTTTAATGCCCTTCTTATGAAGATACTCGGCAATTTTTTCCCGATGGTCGCCCTGGATTTCAATATTACCCTTTTTCAGCGTACCACCTGATCCACACAATTTTTGTAATTCTTTCTGTAAACCTTTTAAATCACCATGTAATTTGGAAATTACAGTTACCACTTTCCCTGCTCTTTTCTTACGGTCTTTTTCAATATAAGCTGTTTGATCAGATAATGGAGTTTCGGACTTTTGCTCATCAACTTCTTCTTTTTTCCAGTTGGAATCTGTAGAATATACTATATTTCGATTCTTCATGATTTCTTGTACCCTATTATCTTTTCCAAGCGTGGTGGCAAATGATCTGCAATCCATTTAGTATAGTTGCCTTCATAACCGACTTTATTCTGCATTTCTTTTACCTGCCGGTGAATGGCTTTCATTTTATTAACAGACAGCGGCGTTACTTCCTTTAAGCGTTCCCCTATGGAAACAACACGCGAGTCTACACGATCCGATGCTGAATCAAATATTTCTTCATAATCTTCTTCCTGCCAGGCCAGATATTGATCTACTATATTTTCAGATACCTGCCTTCCATGGGCTTGTGATTGCCGTATATTACCTCTACCGGTCACGGCGTTTCCCAAAGCAAATACATTATCATAACCTCTAATTTTTCCGGTTTCCGTATCTTCCACATCGTATATCTCACCTTTTAAGGGAATACCCGGAATCTGGTCTGGGATACTACCAATAGCAGAAATAATTAACTGTGTTTTAATGGACTTGAAAGAATTTTCCACATTCGTGATTTTTTCACCATCGGTTCGGGTTTCCTGGAACACAGCACCAACCATCCTATCGTTTTCATTGATTGGTTCCACAGCAACGCGGTTTTCCTGAAGTTTAAACAAATATTTATCCATTACCCGTTTTAATATTTTCCCACGGGAGGCATATAATTTTTCAAGCTGTTCACCTTCTGCATTCTCAGGTATAGGATTTAAAGGCATCTCACGTATACTCTGCCTTGTGTATAAAGTGCATCCTTCCACGCCTAAATCATTAAGGGTGAGATTTAATGCGTTTAAAATACTATCAATACCTTTGCGTTCAAGGGTCAATATATCGATGTCAGTGCCTTTCTTTGCCAGAGCTTTGCGGACAATTTCTAGCATAGCTATTTTAGCCACATCCAATGAAGCCAGTCCGCCACCTATAATGATGGTTCCATCTGGTACATCAAATCGAATACCATTATAGTCCGGTTCATGTCGGTGATTAAACCAGTTTACAAACGGATTCTGGTAATGGAATCCCTTTCCGATAAATTCATCAAATCCTTTCGCAGGAATCGGTCGATCCCGCCATGCGCCGGTTGCTAACAAAACTGCACTGAATCCCTGTGTTTTAACAAATTTAACAAAATCTATATCTTTTCCCAGTTTCGTCATTGGGATAAATTCAATTAAATCATTTTGCAGTTTTTCATTAATAATACCTTCCTGACGATCACGTAAGTTCATGTGCCAAATGGGTAAACCCGATTCCAGTTTCCCATAAGGAAGTGCGTACTGTTCAAATACTGCTGATCGAATACCCCGTTTGGCTAACTCGCTGGCTGCCTCAGAACCTGCGACAGAACCACCGAAAATTGCCACATAATGTCCGGATGATAACTCCATATTATTGTATCCATTTCCTTCTGATTTTAAATTGATTTGTTTTTATATAATTGTAATGCCTGTAATTTACTAATAATATCATTTAAATTCATATATAACTTCATCCAAACTGCGCTTAGGAACATGATGAATATTTTGATCATCACGCCAGTATTTAATGCCATGTTTTTCATCCATTGGCTCAAGTTGTACTTTTTCATTCGCTACACCTAGTGCTATTACAAGTAAAACGTTGAGCTCATCAGGTATGGCCAGTTCACGGCACAATTTTTTACGTTTTACTGAAGCGATAATGCAACCATTATATCCTGAATCAACTGCGCCCAATAATATTGATTGTGCGGCAATACCATGATCGCAATTAATATCTTCTTTAGCAATGCTTGTATCACAGCAAATTATAATATAGGCCGATGGTCGCTCACCTTCTGCAGGCCCTTTCCAGTTTGCTAAATATCCAGCCCAGGCCAGATACTTAAAAATTTTAGCATTTTTAAGCGCCTCATTGGATATAATATATTTTAAAGGTTGTTTATTCGCTGCTGATGGTGAGAGCCTTGCGAGATCAACTAAATCCTTCAACTTTTTTTCAGAAATATACTCATATTCTTTAAATCGCCTAACCGATCTGTTTCTTATGATTAAATCTTTTACACTGCTCATTTTTATCCTTTATATAATCTATAAATCCAATTTTCATCAGTCATGAAAGAACGGTTTTAATTCATCACAAAAGGCGTCTTCAGCTTCCACGTGCAGCCAGTGCCCCGCATTTGGAATCGTAACTAATTTACTGTTTGGAAAAAATTTTGAAAAATCCGTCGTGTCGTTATCAAGAATGTAATCTGATTTTGCTCCCCGTACTATTAACACCGGACCTTTAAAAGTATTGTCTGATTTAATTTCAGCAAAAATATTATCAAGATTATTATACAAGCTGGATACATTAATTTTCCACCCGAAAGAATGATCATCCTTACGTGATATATTTTTTAGAATAAACTGCCGCACAATTGGATTGGGTAAAACTTCTTTAAATGCTTCATCAATTTCTGCACGGCTATTATAAGCTTTTATATCAAATAGATTCATGAAAGCAAGCAAATTTCTAAAAAATGGGTGATTATATCTCTTAGGAGCAATATCCACTATAACAAGTTTTTCCACTCTCTCGGGAAATTTCAAAGCAAAACACATGGCGACCTTACCACCCAGGGAATGACCAATCAAACGAATCCTATCCAGATTATGCTGCTGTAAAAACTCTTCCATGTCATGAGATAGAATGCTATAGTCAAGTTCATCGGCATGCGGGGATTGACCATGGTTACGCTGATCTGGCAAATAAACCGTATGCCTTTGAGCAATACGTTTGGAAATCGTCATCCAGTTATCAGACATTCCAAATAATCCATGTAAAATGATAAGAGGTTTCCCGTTACCAAATTTTTTATAATTAAGATTCATAGGTACTCTAATTACACTTTCTTTGTTAATAAGTATTATGTCCAATTTTAAAAATCATGCATCAAGAATCAACCATTATATCTAAATTATCCGGAATTTTATGTTTTTATTTTTCATTATCTTTTTTTGAAAATACCAGTTAATCAATGATATAGATATTTTGCAAAAGAAATTATCTTTGTGTAATTTTCTTGATGTCTTACACAACAACTTCTGTCATTATAAATTGCGGAATGTATGGAATATTTCGTCGATAGTATAATCATTTTAGCCAGCATCACAGCACTTTGGGGAGGTGCGGTATGGGTTGTTGATTCCGCTTCGAGCATCGCTGGTCGACTGGGAATCTCGGAAATAGTAATTGGCTTAACCGTAGTCGCTTTTGGTACATCTGCACCTGAATTTGCGGTAACATTACTAGCAGCCATCCGGGATCAGGCTGATATATCCGTAGGTAATATAGTAGGATCGAATATTTTCAATCTGGGATTTATTCTTGGTGGCGTTGCAATAGTCCGGTCTATAAATACTTCCGGAAAATTAGTCTTTCGTGACGGCGTTATATTATTAGTATCAAGCTTCATACTGGTATATTTTCTATATGATAATTCCCTCTCACAAATTGAAGGTATTATTCTATTTGTATCTCTCTTCATTTATTTAATCTTCCTTTTCATCAAAAAGGAAACCATAGATGAAGAGATTGAAACCGGTCCATTTCGCTGGTATGAGGTTCCCAAATTAGTATTAGGCTTGACAGCAATTGTAGGCGGTGGTTATTTTTTAGTTGATTCAGCCAGTCATTTGGCACGCATGATTGGACTATCAGAATGGGTGATTGGCGTTACGATTGTTGCAGCAGGTACATCAGCACCGGAATTTGCCACGTCACTGGTTGCCATTTTAAAGAAAAAACATGGGATATCTGCAGGCAATTTAGTTGGCAGCAATATATTCAATTTACTAGGTGTACTTGGTCTCGCAGCCACAATCCGTCCCATGTCTGTGAATGCCGATGCATTTATGAGCATCCTTATGCTTACCGGTCTTACAATAATTGTATTATTGCTTATGCGTACAGGATGGCGTATATCTCGGCAGGAAGGGATTATTCTTGTAATACTAAATTTAACAGTTTATCTGATAACAATTCATTAATGAATTAAGGTATAGACTATGAAAGTTTTATTCATTGGAGGTACAGGCACTATAAGTACAGCAAGTGCTGAATTGTGCATTGAGCGTGGTATGGAACTCTATTTACTCAATAGAGGTAAATCAGCACGGCCAATACCCGCTGGTGCAAAATCAATTATTGCAGATTACCGAAATCCTACGGAAGTAAATACTGCCTTAGGCGATCTGCAATTTGATGCAGTGGTTGACTGGATAGCGTATGTGCCTGAACAAGTTCAGTCTGATATTGATTTCTTTAAAGATCGTACTAAACAGTATATCTTTATCAGTTCGGCTTCAGGCTATCAGACTCCGCCAAAAAAATTACCGGTCACTGAACTCACGCCACTTGAGAATCCCTTTTGGCAATATTCGAGAGACAAAATTGCCTGTGAGAATTTGCTAAAACGCGTTTATAAATTCGATAAATTTCCTGCAACGATAGTGCGCCCCTCACACACTTACGATAAAATGAGTTTACCCTTTCAGGAACGTTACACCATGATTGATCGTATGCGCAAAGGAAAGAAGGTTATTGTTCATGGAGATGGAACATCTTTGTGGGTACTCACTCATTCAAAGGATTTTGCTAAAGGATTCGTGGGCTTGCTTGGAAATGAAAACGCCATTGGGGAAATATTCCATATCACATCGGATGAACTCTTATCCTGGAATCAAATCGTTCATTATTTTGCCGATACTATGGAAGTAAAACCGCATATTGTTCATATTCCTTCTGAAGTAATTGCCCGTTATCATAAGGATTGGGGTGATGGTCTTTTAGGGGATAAAATGCATTCAATGGTTTTTGATAACAGCAAGATTAAAAAATTTGTTCCGGATTTTGAGGCAACCATACCATTTTCAGCAGGTGTAAAGGAAATAATGACCTGGTATGATGCAGATCCTACTCGTCAGACAGTTGACAAAGAAATGGATAAATTGATAGATAAAATTCTATCAGATTATACAAAAGAAGAGTAAGGACAAAGTATTGTTAGAATAATTTATATTCATTGAAAAATCGGTTTAAAAATACTTTGCCCCTACAGAAATTATACTGCAGCCCCGTGGCATTTTTTATACTTTTTTCCACTGCCGCATGGACAAGGATCGTTAGGTCCCACTTTCTTTTCCACACGTATTGGCTGTTTTTTATCTGAACGTTCGTGAGAAGCTTTCTGGATATCCGATTCTTCCCCTACAGCTTCACTGGCACCATCGTAGCCCATACCTGTAGAAGTTTCATGAATCATTTGCATCCGTTCCTGACGTTGTCTCTGGCGCAATTCTGCACGATTTACCGGTTCTTCCTGTAATTGAAATTTCCAAAGCCAGTTCAGGGTTTCTTCATTAATATCATAAATTAATGTTTCAAACATGCCATACGCTTCACGCTTATACTCAATCAGGGGATCTTTCTGACCATAGGCTCGTAAATGGATACCTTCTTTTAAGATGTCCATTTCATAGAGGTGGTCTTTCCACTTTTCATCGATTACGCGCAGAATGAAATAACGCTCCAGCACGCTCATTTTTTCACGGCCGATACGTTTTTCCTTAGCATCATATATTTTTAGAGCTTCATCCTCAATATATTTCTTTATATCATCTAGGATATATGAACCTAAATTATCCCGCACCTGTGTAAACGAGACGTTTAGTACATGGCCAACCTCTGCTTCCAATCCATCCAGATCCCAATCTTCAGATTGACCACCAGAACCAAGAAATTCAGCAAGTTTTTGATCTACAAATTCTTCGAGGATAGTTAATACTTCTTCCCTGGTATCTTCCTGAGTCAATGCCACCCTGCGACGATCATATATAATTTCCCGTTGTTGATTCATTACATCGTCGTATTCCAGCAATCTTTTACGAATGGCAAAGTTCTGCATTTCCACCCGTTTTTGTGCCTTTTCAATCGATCGTGTGATTAATGAATGTGTAATAACCTCACCTTCCTGAGCACCCATCCGATCCATCACGCCGGCAATACGATCACTACCGAATAAGCGCATTAAATCATCTTCCAGACTAAGAAAGAACAGTGAGCTGCCTGGATCACCTTGTCGGCCGCTTCGTCCACGTAACTGACGGTCTATCCGGCGTGCTTCATGGCGCTCCGTACCAATAATATGCAAACCACCGACAATACCTTTGGATGGATCACCCGCATTGACGACACCTTCGCCCAGTTTAATATCTGTTCCACGACCGGCCATATTGGTTGCAATCGTTACAGAACCCGGTTCACCAGCATGGGCTACAATTTCTGCTTCGCGTTTATGCTGTTTGGCATTTAAAACGTTATGAGGAATCCCCTGGCGTTTAAGCATGCGGCTTAGTGTTTCTGATACATCAACCGTGGTCGTTCCAACCAGAATGGGACGTCCCAGATTACGCATTTGATCGATCTCGTTAATCACAGCATTATATTTTTCCCGTTTGGTACGATAGATAACATCTTCCATATCAATTCGGGCAATCGGTTTATTAGTCGGAATTACAACCACATCCAACTTGTAGATCTCCCATAACTCAGCGGCTTCTGTTTCTGCAGTACCGGTCATGCCTGCCAGTTTATCATACATTCTAAAATAATTCTGCAAAGTAATTGTTGCCAGTGTCTGTGTTTCCCGTTCAATTTTTACATTCTCTTTTGCCTCGATTGCCTGATGTAAACCATCACTATAACGACGACCCTGCATAATACGGCCTGTAAATTCATCAACTATTAACACTTTGCCGTCCTGCACTACATATTCATCATCTTTTTCATAAAGCGAATATGCCCGCAGAAGCTGTGAGATATTCTGCAATTGTTCACTGCGTTGACCGAACAACCGGTGAATTTCTTCTTTTTTCAATAATTTATCTTCGTAGGATAAATTTTCATCATTTTCAATTTTAGCGATTTCATCACCAAGGTCAGGCAACAGAAACATTTCCGGATCGGTAGGATTCATACTGATACAGCCTTTTTCAGTCAAATCAATTACATGATTTTTTTCATCTACCATATAGAAAAGATCACCAAAATAATGCTCATCTGAGGTTTTGTTTTGCCCTTTATCCCTTAAATAATTATTCTCTGCTTCCTGAATCAGTCGTTTGATACCGGGTTCCTGATAAAGTTTAAACAAACGTCTATTTTTAGGCGCCCCGCGTTCTGCGATCAAAAGCTTCATAGCTGCTTCGTCATGATTTTCTTCTTTTAACAGATCCTCAGCATCTTTGATCAAACGACTTACATAGCGATTCTGATCAGATACAAGCCGCTCTACATAGGGCTTCATTTCTTTATATTTATGGGTCGATTCAGAGACCGGTCCGCTAATAATCAAAGGTGTTCTAGCTTCATCAACTAATACACTGTCCACCTCATCCACAATCGCATAATGGTGTCCGCGAATCTGAACAATATCTTCAACAGAACCCGCCATATTATCGCGTAGATAATCAAATCCGAACTCATTATTCGTACCGTAGGTAATATCACACTTATAAGCTTCCCTGCGCTGACTCGGATTCATATCATTCAAGATGACACCAACAGTCAATCCTAGAAATTTGTAGATAGCACCCATCCATTCCGCATCACGTTGAGCCAGGTAATCATTCACCGTTACCAGATGAGCACCTTTACCTTCCAGAGCATTTAAATACATAGGCAATGTAGCGACCAGGGTTTTACCTTCACCCGTAGCCATTTCTGCAATCTTGCCCTGGTGTAAAATGATACCGCCGATCAGCTGGACATCATAAGGTACCATATCCCATGTGATATCACGGCCAACGACCTTCCAGGTTTTCCCGAGTATGCGTTTACAGGCTTGTTTTACAACAGCGAAAGCTTCAGGCAAAATATCATCTGTGGTTTCACCATTATTAATTCTTTCTTTAAATTCTTCGGTCTTTGCTATAAGCTGCTCATCGCTTAAATGACTATAACTTTCGAAATGCTCATTAATCTGATCAACCATTGGCCAGATCTTTTTCAAATCACGATCGTGTTTTGTTCCAAAGATGGATGTAAAAATTTTAGTTACCATATACTAATTAATACCCTTTCAAAAGACGTTCCGCTAGAAAAAGCGGAAGTCCTGCTTTTACAATTTTTTCATAGGTTGCATCGATATCATACTCTAACCGTACAAACTCGACTTTACTTATTTCTTCATCAAGAACGGTAAAACAGGTGTTTGGGTTCCCGTCTCTTGGTTGACCCACACTTCCCACGTTTATAATATACTTACGGTTAGATTGCAACTTTTGTGTCGTTTCACGATTAAAATTTTGTCCGGAAAAGACGACCGGAACGTGTGAATGTCCTATCAGGCATATATGCTCATCAAACGACTGCATCTCTGTGCGGGCATCCTGAACAGATAATACATAATACCAGTTTGATGGTTTGCTTGGTGAGGAATGAACAAAAATAAGACTATCAGTTTGATGCGAAAACGGCAACCCTCTTAAATACTTTAGATTATCTTCGCTCAGATTATCGATAGTCCAGTGTGTAGACATTTTTGCATATTCATTAAAATATTCGATGTTTGCCAATCCGATTGCGGCATAATCATGATTACCCATAATAACAGCAGTACACCGATCACGGATTAACTCAACACACTCATTTGGATTCGGACCGTAGCCTACAATATCACCCAGACAATAAACATTTTCGATATCGTGCTCATCGATATATTTAAAAACTGCTTTCAACGCTTCAAAATTCGAATGAATATCGGATATAATTGCAATAGCCATATTATTTTTTCTTTTCCTGATCTGCTTTCTTTTTTAAATTCTTTTTTTCATAATTCGGATTGATTTTTTTCAAAATCGCATCGAGAATTCCATTAATGAATTTTCCGCTTCGTTCTGTACTGAAATCCTTACTAATTTCTATTACTTCATTTAAAGTTACTTCGGCCGGTACATCAGGAAAATATTTTAATTCTGTCAAAGCCATTCTTAAGAGTACTTTGTCAATCACACTGACCCGGCTAAAATCCCAGTTATGTAATTGCGACTTGATTAATTCATCAAGTTCATTTCTGTTTTTAGTAGTAGTCCGAATGATATCTGTTGTAAATTCAGATACATCTTCTTGAATATTGGTTTTATAAAGATCAATTTGTTCTTCTATGCCGGTTGAATTGAACTCCAGGGCATACAAGATTTTAAGCGCCGTTATGCGCTCAGCTCTTCTCTTCATAGATTAATCGTATGTATAAAAACCGATTTTCGTCTTCCGCCCAAGATGACCAGCCGCTACCATTTTTTTCAGTAACGGACACGGACGATATTTCGGATCACCTAAACCTTCATGCAAAACATTCATAATATTCAGACATACATCCAATCCTATAAAATCCGCTAATGTTAACGGTCCCATTGGATGATTCATTCCCAGCTTCATCACATCATCAATAGCTTCTTTATTCGCAACACCTTCCATCAGGCAAAATATGGCTTCATTTATCAATGGCATTAGTATTCGATTGGATACAAATCCGGGATAGTCGTTCACTGCTACCGGTACTTTTTCAATCGATTCAACAACCTCTTTTACCTGATTAAATGTCTGATCGCTGGTTGCATGACCTCGAATAATTTCCACTAATTGCATTACAGGAACCGGATTCATAAAATGGACACCAACCACTTGCTCAGGTCGTTTTGTAACCGAGGCAATTTCAGTAATAGAAATGGAAGAAGTATTGGATGCGAGAATAGCATCTTTACTGCAAATTTGATCCAACTCTTTAAATACAGATTCTTTAATTTTCTGATCTTCCGATACAGCCTCTATAATCAGTCCTGCACTCTCAAGGTTGTTTAATAATACGCTGGTCTTAATTCGATTTAATGCTGCCTCCGCCTGCTTTTCTGTAATTACTTCTTTTTTAACCTGACGCCCCAGGTTTTTTTCGATGGTCCCAACGGCCCGAGTCAGCAAGTCTTTATCAATATCAATCAGTTTTACATTGGATCCATAGAGAGCAAAAACATGAGCAATACCGTTACCCATAGTTCCGGCACCAACGACTCCGATTTCTTCAATTAATTTGATGATATGCTCCTAAATTGATTCTACCAGCATGGCAGAAGCTTCACCGCCACCAATACAAAGTGAGGCAATACCACGTTTAGCCTGTTTGTTTTTTAAGATATGAAGTAATGTTGTCAAAATTCTAGCACCGCTTGCACCTATTGGATGACCTAAGGCGACTGCCCCGCCATTAATATTAACCTTATCAACTGGTAAATTTAATAACTGATTATTTATAAGACTAACAACTGCAAAGGCTTCATTTATTTCATAAATATCAATATCACTCGTAGTTAATCCTGCTTTTTGTAATAATTTATTGATTGCATCGGCTGGCGCCGTAGTAAATTGTACAGGTTTTTTAGCTGCAGATGATTGAGCAATAATTTTAAATTCCGCTTGTATTCCCAATTCTTTAGCTTTCTCAACAGACATCACTAATACTGCAGCAGCACCATCATTAATGGATGAAGCATTTGCGGCCGTTACGGTGCCCTCTTTATCAAATACAGGACGCAATGTTTTTAGTTTATCAAAATTAACTTTACCGGGTTCTTCATCTTGATCGATAACGAGTGGATCGCCTTTCCTTTGGGGAATTTCTACACCGACAATCTCTTCCTTAAATAGACCATTTTTTTGAGCCGCTAAGGCGCGCTGATAACTTAAAATTGTATATTCGTCCTGAGCTTCCCTGGAAATTGAACATTCCTTTGCACAAAGTTCAGCAGCATTTCCCATATGAAAATCATTATAGACATCCCAGAGCCCATCCTGGATCATACCATCGACCATCTTTCCATGACCCATTTTGTATCCGAATCGCGCTGAGTCCAGATAATAAGGTGCTCTGGTCATATTCTCCATGCCACCCGCAACAACGATTTCTGCATCACCAATCATAATCGCCTGTGCCGCCAGCATAACTGACTTTAATCCCGAACCGCATACTTTATTAATAGTCATGCACTCTGTCGAATTATTTAATCCGGCGCCAAGCGCTGCCTGTCTTGCCGGAGCCTGACCGAGATTGGCAGGTAAAACACAGCCCATAATAACTTCATCAACAAGATCTTTATCAAGGTTCGCTCGTTCCAAAACCGCACTTATGACAATGCTGCCAAGTTTTGTTGCCGAAATATCTTTAAATATGCCATTAAAACTGCCAATAGCTGTACGAGCCGAGCTTACAATGACGACCTCTTTTAATTGAGGCATAATATGTACCTTAAAATATTAAGAAGACTTGAATCTACAGATTTTTTTCAGTCTTTTCAAGCAACTTGAAATTAACATGAGGCGCATGATTTAATGCAAATATCCACTGATTTTTACGCCCTTCATCTAAAATTTTTTTACGAATTTTCTTTGACTTTTCAGGATCAAAATCAAATGGTAAAGACCGATTTTTATAAAGTTGATTCTCAGTAGCGATAATATCACCACTATAGCAAAGGGTAAATTCTTCCGTTTTAAACAAGATTGTCTGATGACCGGGTGTATGGCCACCGATATATTTTGTTTCTATTCCTGGAAACACTTCCTGACCATCTTCAGTAAGCTGTATGTTTTTCGCTATAGCTTTGTAATACTTCTTATATACATCATCTGCTTTTGAAAACCTTTTAGTTCTAAACTCCCATTCCAATCTGCTTACATAACAGGGTATATTTTTAAAATTTTCAGAATATATCAATCCATCGAACTCAAGATAATTACCCATATGATCAAGATGTAAATGGGAGAAAACAATAGCTGCCAATTTTTTTGATTTTATATGCATTAACTTTTCAGTGATTGGGATATGCTTCAAATTTTCACAACGGCTGAAAAAATGACCTGGTAATGAACCTATGCCCAGATCCACTAAAATGGCCACAGTATCTGATTCTGCTAGTAAATAATTCACAGGAAAACAATGTATATTTTTTGCAAGATTTTTATGATTACTATTTTTAGGAGGATTAATATGAAACAGACCATCATGGATAATTTGAAATTTCCAATGGCCGGAAATGATTCGTTTATTTTGAATTTGCATATTTATCGTAAGCGTCGATGATGTCCTTGACCAACGGATGACGTACCACATCACTTCTTCCCAAACGGATAAAACCTATTCCTTCTATATCCGATAGTACTTTTATACTGCTTACCAGACCGGATTCCTGTTTGCCAGGTAAATCGATTTGAGTTATGTCGCCTGTAATTACCGCTTTGGAATTGAAACCTAGTCGGGTTAAAAACATTTTCATCTGTGTGAAGGTACTGTTTTGTGCTTCATCCAAAATAACGAAAGCATTATTTAGCGTGCGTCCGCGCATGTATGCCAGAGGTAATATCTCTATAGTTTCCATATCATAATACTTTTTTAGCATATCCTTAGGTAACATATCTTCCAGAGCATCATAGAGCGGTTTTAAATATGGATCAATTTTCTCTTTAAAATCACCAGGTAAAAATCCAAGACTTTCACCAGCCTCAACTGCCGGACGGGCTAAGACAATCTTTTTAACCAGTTGATTTTTAAGATAGCTTACGGCTACAGCCACGGCCAAATAGGTTTTTCCCGTTCCAGCAGGACCAATTGTAAAAATGACATCATTTTTCTTAAATGATTCCAAAAAACATAGATCTTTAAAGCAGTTTCAATATCTGTATTTGTAAGATTATCCTTTTTAGTAAAAATCTGGCATATTTCATCAAGCACTTCTTGAGTCCGGTTAACCTGAATTTCACTGCCAATTATTTTCACCTTATGCCCACGGGCAATTAACCGAACTTCCAGTTCATTTTCAATAAATTTTAAATGACTGTCATTCTGCCCATATATCCTTAATGGATTTATGGATTCTGCAAGTGTATATATTTTTTCTATTAATTTTTCCATTTTATAAACAAAAAAAGCTCCTGGCTATGACAGCCAGAAGCTTTATATTTTTCAGACTAATATAATTAGCGAGCAATTTTCAGAACCTGATACGGATAAATCATATTAGGATCTGAGATGGTTGATTTATTAGCCTCGTATAATTTATTCCACTGGAATGCACTACCATATACATTTGAATAGCCAGCGATTTTAGCTAAATATTCACCTCTGGCAACCAAATGTTCGTTTGGACCAACCTGACGAGGAATGCTGAATACCTGATCCGGATAGATCAAATTAGGATCAGAAATCATATCGCGGTTAGATGTATAAATGCGCATCCAGGCATAGGCATCAC
>JARRPN010000002.1:0-16483 GCA_037382875.1 Calditrichaceae bacterium
GATCAGAAAATAAGATCAACCTTAGATGGATATGTTACGGTAGTAAATTCCAAGGATACAGATACGTCTAAAATTTCAGACCTGAATTTCAAAAAAATGACCGTGGATCAGGAAAAAACTATTTTCAATTCAGTTCCAAGTTTAATGCCGGTCGAAGGATTTATAACCCGTGGTTTTGATGCCAGTTCTTTGTTTACCGATCCGCATCTTGGGATGGATATTGCCGCTGCAACCGGTACACCTGTCAAAGCAACAGCAGATGGAGTTGTAATGTTTTCCGGTTGGACGGATGATGGCGGGTATGTACTTATTCTTAAACATGATTTTGGTTTTATTAGTGTATATAAACATAATGAATGTAATCTGGTTTCGCCGCTGGAAAAAGTTATGAAAGGGCAGGTCATTGCTTTGCTAGGTAATACTGGTAAAATTACATCAGGTGCCCATCTGCATTTTGAAATCTGGCGGGATAATAAACCAATTGATCCGATTTTATATTTAGAAGAAATAGAAAATAATAGTTAAAAGGAGAAAAGGTGGCTATTAAATCTGGTGGTAGTGAAGGTGTTTCTGCTGAACTCAATTTTATTGGAAAAGGCACGGTAGTGGAAGGTAATGTAAGTACGGAAAGCAGCATTCGCGTGGATGGCAGAATTAAAGGCAGCCTTACTTGTAAAAATACACTTACAGTTGGAGAAAATGGCGAAATTGAGGGTGATGTAAAAGCAACCAATGCCATTATCGGTGGACGGATAAAAGGTAAAGTAATCATCCAGGAAAAACTGGTACTTGAATCTAAATCCAGTCTTAATGGTGAATTAAAAGCAAAAAAACTGATTATAGATGAAGGCGCTACCTTTGATGGTACGTCTAATATGGGAGTTGAAAAACCAAGTCAACCGGTTCAGGAAACGTTTATTAAAAAAGATGAATGATAAAATTATCCAAAAGTGAAGAAAGTAAAGCTTTTCGTAAAGCAGGACCGTATCTAAGTATTGGTTATACACTTTTTGGAAGTATTCTATTTTTTGCATATCTGGGCTATTGGGTGGATAAATGGTCCGGACAAAAACCTTTATTCCTGATAATTGGTTTGTTTCTGGGATTGTTCGGTGGATTCTATCATATGATTAAGGTGCTTCAACAGTTAGACAGGAAATAATATAGATGGCCAAGTTGTTCTTTTTTGGCGTGATCATAATATTAACAATATATATAATAACCGCTGTTTTTCTTGTTTCAATTTTTGATTTTGACGAATCTATCATAGAATCATTAATTATATCTCCAATAATCACAACAGCTAACATCAGCCTGGCGTTCTGGATAATTATGCGGGTTTCTAACAGAAAAGGGGATGATTTCAATAAGGTTTTTCTGGGCAGCATGGGTGCAAGATTTATTGGTTTGGCTGTCATAATTTTTATTGTGATAAAATTACTAAATATTCATAAAATTGGTTTTTTGGTATCGTTATTTTTGTTATATTTCATTTTTCAATTTTGGGAAGTGATTGTTGTAAATAAATATCTTGATAAAGGAAAAGTAAGTTAATGATTTGGTCTGAACATGCGACTGCAGCAGCGGACACTCTGGCGGAACACAAAGAAGATATCGGTGGATGGATAACCCATCACATTCAGAATTCGGATGCCTGGCATCCTTTCCCGGGGATTGAAATTCATTTACCTCATATTCCACCAATCGATGTATTGGGTATGTCCATTAATGTTTCGGTTACAAATCATACAATAATGCTGTTTATCGCAGGAATTATTCTAATATCAATGTTTGTATTCCTTTATAAACTGAAAGATAAAGTACCAACTGGTTTTGGTAATATTCTTGAAATGGTGGTATTATTCGTACGTGATGAGATTGCCATTGCTAATATGGGAGAAAAAGAAGGAAAACGATTCACTCCATTATTGATAACATTTTTCTTTTTTATTTTGATAAGTAATCTAATGGGATTATTCCCGGCATTTTCAACAGCAACGGGCAACGTGAATGTAACAGCTGCTTTAGCTATTATTACACTGCTTTCAACTCAATATTTTGGAATAAGAAAGAGTGGATTTTTTGGATATTACAAAGGTCTAGTGCCACCGGGGGTACCATGGTGGTTATGGCCATTAATGCTGGTGGTTGAAATAATGGGTTTGTTAGCAAAGCACGTCGCTTTAACCATACGTCTTTTTGCCAATATGATTGCCGGACATATCGTACTATTTGCTTTTCTGGGATTGATTATTATGTTCAAAAGTATTTATCTGGCGGGTGTTTCTGTGCCTTTTGGCATATTTGTTTACTTTCTGGAAATACTGGTTGCAATAATTCAGGCATATATTTTTACAATACTCTCGGCATTGTTTATAGGAATGAGTGTGAATCCGGAACATTAATTTTGGAAATAGAATTATAAAATTACAATTAGGAGGATTAAAATGAGTGGATTGTCATTAGCATTAGCATACCTTGCAGCAGGATTAGGCGCAGGATTAGTAACAATTGGTGCGGGTATCGGAATTGGCAAAATTGCTGCCGCGGCTATGGATGGAACAGCCAGACAACCTGAAGCGGTAGGTGCAATTCGTACCACAATGATTATCGCTGCCGCTATGATCGAAGGTGTGGCCTTGTTTGCCGCTGTGGTATGTTTTATGCTGGCAAGTTTAGGTTAAATTCTAGGGGAATATAGAAATGCTTGATTTAGATCCGGGAATGATGATTTGGACCTGGATTACCTTTTTTGCAGTTCTGGGTATCCTGTCTAAATTAGCTCTCAAGCCAATGTTGACCGCTATCAGTAATCGTGAAGATCAAATACGTGGCGATATTGACAATGCAAAAAAACAGCGCGATGAAGCAGAAGAGTTGCTGAATCAACACAAAGAGTTGATGGCGAGTGCTGATTCGGAGGCACAAAAGATAATAAAGGAAAATCAGCAACAGGCGGAAAAGAGCAAGCAGTCGATGATTGATGCGGCACGTCAGGAGGCGGATAAAATTATCGAGAATGCTAAGAAGGAAATCGATAGGCAAAAGGAAAGTGCTCTGTCCAGTCTGCGTGCTGAAGTGGCCGATCTGGCAATCGGAGCGGCAGAAAAAATCATCATTCAAAAATTAGATAAAAGTGAGCATGATAATATCATTAACGAATACATTAAATCTATGCCCAAATCAGAAAAGAACTAAAGAGGAAAGAAACAATTGAGCCGGGTTGCCAAACGATATGCCAAAGCTCTTTTTCAATTAGGTGTTGAAGAGAAAAAGCTGGAACAACTGGAAAACGATCTCTCGCAAATCGAAAATCTTCTTAAAGAAAGTGAGAATTTTAATTTGTTCATCGCCAATCCTTTGATTAGTGAAATTGAAAAAGCAAAAATTATGGCGAAATTATTTAAAGGCAAATTGTCGGATGCTGGTTACAATTTTCTACAATTGCTGACCAGTAAAAAACGATCTTCTCTTCTGCCTGATTGTATTGAACAGTTCCGTCTTTTATTGCATCAGCACAGAAATATTCTGAAAGGTGAGCTGTTCAGCGTGGTTGATTTGAGCGATGCCCAAGTTGAAAAGATTAAAGAGAATGTTGAGAAAATGACGGGTAAATCAGTCATTTTTGACAAACATCTTGATTCCTCACTTCTCGGCGGATTTATTATAAAAATTGAAGATATTATAATTGATAACAGTATACGTTTTCAATTGAACAAATTACGGGAACGACTGATTGTTCAGTGATTAAAATAAAGAGGTAGTTTCGATGAGTAATGCAGTAAGACCGGATGAAGTCTCTGCGATATTAAAAGAGCAATTAAAAGGCTTTGAAAAAGAAACCGAAGTACATGAAATTGGTACTGTTTTACAGGTCGGTGACGGTATTGCCCGCGTTCATGGACTGGAAAAAGTAATGGCCGGTGAACTGGTTGAATTCCCGCACGAAGTGATGGGAATGGTGCTCAACCTGGAAGAAGATAATGTGGGTGTTATCCTCTTTGGTGAAGATAGACTTATAAAAGAGGGTGATACGGTTAAACGTACAAAACAAGTTATCCAGATACCGGTGGGTGATGCACTTGTAGGCCGGGTGGTTAATCCCCTTGGACTGCCAATTGATGGTAAAGGCAATATTAAAACCGATCATACAGCCTTTGTTGAGCGTAAAGCAACCGGTGTGGTTACACGGCAACCTGTAAAAGAACCGCTGGCTACCGGTATCAAAGCCATTGACTCGATGATCCCAATCGGCAGGGGACAACGTGAATTGATTATCGGCGACCGCCAGACGGGTAAAACAGCCGTTGCGCTGGATACCATCATTAATCAAAAAGGCAAAGATGTAATTTGTATTTATGTTGCAATTGGTCAGAAAGCTTCAACTGTTGCCAAAGTGGTGCGCACACTGGAAGAGCACGGAGCCATGGAACACAGTATCATAGTTGCGGCAAGTGCCAGTGAACCTGCGCCGCTGCAATATATTGCCCCTTATGCCGGCGCTGCCATTGGTGAATATTTCCGTGACAATGGACGTCATGCACTCATCGTTTATGATGATTTAACCAAACATGCCTGGGCTTATCGCGAGGTTTCCCTACTCCTTCGTCGTCCTCCGGGTCGTGAAGCCTATCCGGGTGATGTATTCTATCTTCACTCACGTTTACTGGAACGCGCTGCCAAATTAAATGACGATCTTGGCGGTGGTTCATTAACCGCTTTACCGATTATTGAAACCCAGGCTGGTGATGTTTCAGCCTATATTCCAACAAATGTAATTTCAATTACCGACGGCCAGATCTTTTTGGAATCAGGATTATTTTATTCCGGTGTGCGTCCGGCTATTAATGTAGGTATTTCCGTATCTCGTGTAGGTGGTAATGCACAGATAAAAGGTATGAAGCAGGTTGCCGGAAGATTACGTCTGGATTTAGCCCAGTATCGGGAAATGGAAGCCTTTGCAAAATTTGGATCTGATTTGGATGCGGCTACCCAGAGGCAGTTGCGTCGCGGTGAGCGTTTAGTAGAAATTCTTAAGCAGGGTCAGTATGAACCTATGGAGTTTGAACAGCAAATTGCTATTATTTTTGCCGCAACAAACGGATTTCTTGATAAATTGCCGGTCGGTGTATTAGACAGATATGAAAAAGAATTGAATGAATATCTGAATATGAAGCATCCGGATCTGCTGCCTCAAATAGCAAAAGAAAAAACTATCTCCGATGATATGAAGGAAAAATTGTCTAAGGTTGTTGAAGATTTTACATCAAGCTTTAAGGTTGAGGAATAAGTATGGCTACCTTGCGGGAAATACGCACCCGAATAGCGAGTGTACACAGTACGCAGCAAATTACCAAAGCTATGAAAATGGTTGCGGCGGCTAAGATGCGTAAAGCACAGGATAGTATACTGGCAATTCGTCCTTATGCTTACAAGTTAAGAGATTTAATTGCTGATTTAACAGCAACAACATTGGAAAATAGTGGTATTCCTTTAATGGAAGCGCGTCCTGTTGAAAGGACATTGTTTGTGGTGATTGCTGCCGATCGGGGATTATGCGGTGCATTTAATAGCAACATATTCCGTAGTTTGCTTGATCGTCTGAAGAACTATCAAAAAGAAGAATATGCACTGTATGCAGTCGGTCGAAAATCATATGATTTTTTCCGAAAAAGAAATTATCCTATAGAAGAACATAAAATTAACTTTTTTAACTGGCTCGATTTTCAGGATGCGGTAGAAATTTCACGAAACCTGGTCAGTTTATACAGATCAAAAAAATACGATCGTATTGAAATTGTATATAATGAATTTAAATCGGCAATCAGCCAACTGGTAATCAGTGAACAATTTTTGCCATTTAAACCGGATGAGGAATCAGAACAGGAAAAATCACAGGTCGACTTCATTTATGAACCCAATAAAAAAGCTATTTTAAATGAAGTTATTCCTAAAAATTTGAATGTTCAGATCTGGCGAATGCTTTTAGAGAGTAATGCTGCTGAGCAAGCTGCCCGTATGACAGCTATGGAAAATGCCACAGAGAATGCCCAGGAAATTGTTGACAAATTGACGATATTCTATAATCGTTCACGTCAGGCCGCTATTACGACTGAAATTACTGAAATT
The DNA here is from genome assembly GCA_037382875.1 of Calditrichaceae bacterium. GTDB lineage: Bacteria > Calditrichota > Calditrichia > Calditrichales > Calditrichaceae > JAFGKZ01. The sequence goes on from JARRPN010000002.1 coordinate 6,130, forward strand.
GTCAGCGGGGCTGAAGCACTAAAAGAATAGAAAATAAAAAGATTGATATAAAATTTTAGGATATTATTTATGAATAAGGGAAAAATAAGTCAAATCATTGGTCCAGTACTCGATATTGAATTTGAAGAAGGCGAATTACCCGAAATTTACAATGCCATTAAAATTGAACGTGAAGACGGCAGTGAGCTGATTACAGAAACACAGCAGCATTTGGGTGAAAATATTGTTCGTACAGTTGCTATGGACTCCACTGATGGTTTAATGCGCGGGATGGAAGCTGTTGATTTAGGTGAACCCATTTCAGTACCGGTTGGACCTGAAACGCTGGGTCGACTGATAAATGTTATCGGTAATCCGATTGACGAACAGGGGCCGATTAAAACATCAAAGCATTATCCTATCCATCGCCCGGCACCCAGTCTTGAAGAACTGAGTACTTCAGATGAGATTCTGGAAACCGGTATCAAGGTAATCGATTTGTTAGAACCTTATTCAAAAGGTGGTAAAACCGGATTATTTGGCGGCGCAGGAGTAGGTAAAACGGTTCTTATCCAGGAACTGATTCGCAACATTGCTACCGAGCATGGTGGTTACTCAGTGTTCGCTGGTGTAGGCGAGCGTACCCGTGAAGGTAATGACTTATGGCTGGAAATGAAGAGTTCAGGTGTTATTGATAAAACCGCTCTTATTTTTGGCCAAATGAATGAGCCGCCCGGAGCCCGTCAGCGAGTTGGGCTTACCGGTTTAACCACAGCCGAGTATTTCCGCGATGAAGAAGGAAAAGACGTTCTTCTGTTCATAGATAATATTTTCCGCTTTACCCAGGCTGGTTCTGAGGTATCTGCATTATTGGGTCGTATGCCTTCTGCAGTAGGTTATCAGCCTACCCTGGCTACAGAGATGGGCGCATTGCAGGAACGGATCACATCAACTAAAAAAGGATCAATCACTTCAGTACAGGCTATCTACGTTCCTGCTGATGACTTAACAGATCCGGCACCGGCCACAACGTTCTCCCATTTGGATGCTACAACCGTACTATCGCGTCAGATTGTTGAATTAGGTATATATCCGGCTGTCGATCCATTGGATTCCACTTCCCGAATTCTTGATCCGCGTGTTGTAGGAAATGAGCATTATATTGTGGCAAAAACAGTACAGGAAGTATTGCAAAAATATAAAGACTTGCAGGATATTATTGCTATTCTGGGTATGGATGAATTAAGTGATGAAGATAAACTGGTCGTGTCACGGGCACGTAAAATCCAACGATTCCTTTCACAGCCATTCTTCGTTGCTGAAGAATTTACTGGTACACCAGGTAAATATGTTAAACTGGAAGATACCGTCAGAGGATTTAAAGGATTGGTGGAAGGCGAGTATGATGATATTCCGGAGCAGGCTTTCTGGATGGTCGGCGGAATCGAAGAAGCAGTGGAAAATGCAAAAAAATTAGAAGATGAATAGGACTAGCAGACGCATCTGGAAAAGTAATAAAAATATTTTAATGCATTTTATTGTTATATAGGAATATTTTATTGTGACCGATTTACACGTGGAAATTGTAACACCATTTGGTGTAACATATCAGTCTGATGTTGAAAGCTGCCATATTCCAGGATCACTGGGTCAGTTTCAGGTTTTAAAGAATCATGCAGCAATGTTGTCTTTGGTGAATATTGGCCCGATCAAAATACAAGATAAAGCGGGGACTATAAAATATTTAGCCACCAGCGGCGGATTTTGTGAAATTGATGCAAATGAAGTGAGAATTATTGTTGAATCTGCTGAATTATCGGATGCAATAAATATCGAACGCGCTAAAGAAGCGCGTGACCGTGCCGAAAAAAGATTGCAACGAAAATTGGATGACATTGATATCGATAGAGCAAAATTAGCCCTTGCCAGGGCATTTAATCGACTTAAAGTTGCTCAATTACGTTGAATAATTAAAAAAACCGAAAATAAATAAAAGACTGTTATTGTAGAAATTTCAATTAATTACGTCCATTTTTCTTGACTACGATTGAAATAATATTAAATTAAGTTCATTATTCAAGTTTAACATTGTCAATTATTTGCAGGGCTTGATCATGAAAGAAAAAAAGCTTTCTAACATCCTCGCTTATGTCCTGGTTTCAATCCTGCTTTCTCTGCCTCTCAAAGCTCAAGATGAAACCGCTAACCTGATTCGTTACAATGCATCTCTTAAAGCATATATTAATGAATTATTGACTGATTTTAGTAAAAATGCTATCCGGCAGGAACGCTTTATGGTTAAACAGTTACGGATGTTGAATGATGAAATCACAGAACGAGTGGGTAGTGTACCCAATATCCATCGTAGTTATTTTGACCGACTGGAACGCCGGCTGAGTGAAGTCCGTGAGCTAAAAGATCGTTTAAACAGAACCGGGTCCTATTCTTTAAATAATTTTATAGATAACATTGAAAAAGAGATAGATCATACCATTAAGCAAGGTACTGTAGATTTCAAAAAACAAAAGGTTATCGAGGAAGCCGTTCAGTTATTATATGTTGCAGAGGAAATGATAAAACTGGATCCAAATGCCCGTTTAGAAGAGGATCCGAATTTTTCTGCTGAACTTAGAACAACCCAGAATGATTTTGCCCAGTCTTTTGGCAAAAGTTCAGGATCGCAACCGGATTTTACTGTAAATCAAGAAGCTAATGTATTTGATGTTTATGATGCATGGAAATTAAATAATCGGATCGAATATCAAAAAAGATGGACAGATTTACTGATTATTAAAAATCGTATGATTAAAAGCGGTTCTGCTGAACAGCGGCAACGTATGTTGAATAGCGAAATATTTGAAGCCTCACAAACATTTAATTTTGGTATGTACGATTTAGCCGAACGCCTATTCGGCGAGATTTACACTCGTTATGAAAACATTGGTATGATGGATGATTGCCTTTATTATAAAGGTGAAGCTAACTACGCCCTAGGACGATATAATCAAGCTGAACAGGATCTTAAATTACTAATGCAAAGATATCCATCTTCCCAGTATATTTCAAATGCTTATAAAAAAATTATGTACATCGATTTTCATTTTGGTCGCTATGATGAAGTTTTCAGATATTTGGAACGAATGCAGGCCATTGTGTCATCTGCTGACCCGGCTTTGGATGAATGCCGATTTTTAGGCGTGATTGCCGGTTTAAAAAGTGAACGCTACGATCAGACAATTAGCCTCGGATTTGAGATACCTGCTTCTTCTGAATATTATCGTGAAGCACGTTTTACCATGGCAGAAGCCTATGCTGGTGCCGGTAATTTTGATGAATCAATGAAGATTTTTACTGAGCTGTTTAATACGCCAGGCATAGATCCTGATTTCAGATCACTATTGCTGTTAAAATTAGGTTATCTTAATTATGAACTGGGAAATTACACAGCTGCGATTAGCCATTTTGATCTTATACCGGGAAATTATCCTAATTATGATCGTGTACTCATAGGTTATGGCTGGGCCTACTATAAACGCGAACTGGCTAAACCGGATAATGAAGTTAAAGATTACAGCTATGCTCGTAAAAATTTAGAATTGATTACCGACATCTTCTATAGTTCAGATTATTATTTAGAAGCAAAAACCCTGCTTGCTTATATTTATCAACTGGAATTAAAAACGGAAAAAGCAATTAAAACATTTGAATATGCATTTCAGTCTAAAGAGTTGAAAAATATGTCAGATGATATGAATGCTGAACGTGATCAGTTACTTGAGGATTCTCGTGCGGCCGATGCCTTAGCAAAAAAGGCACTTGAAAAAGAAAACATTATCGCATTTAATCGGGCATTATCTACTAAGAATAAAATAAAAAAACCACTTGAAGAATTAACTCTTTCCGATTTAAGCTCATCCGGAATGGCCACACGAAATGAGGTTGGGCGTTTAAATGAACAGTTAGAAGAATTGGATCATCTTAAAGAGGTTGCTTTAGAACAGGGAAACAATAAAGTTGTAGATCGTATCGAGCTAATGCAGCTAAAGATTTATCGGGCTGTAAACAGTATTGATGCACCCCAGGCTTCTGCTCTGGGATTTAATTATTTTGATGAACATCCCTTTGTAAGAAAAGAAAGTATGATTGAGCATCAGAATGAACAAGTACTAAATATGCGTGAAGAGGCACAAAAACAACGAACAGAAATTCTTGAAAAAATATCTCAATTGGAAGTTCAAATTGAAAATGCCGGCGCACGCAGAGATTACCGACGTATGGTTAATCTTGAAATATCCCAAGAACGTTTTCAGAATTTGCTGAAAAAATTTGATCTGATGGAAACACGGGCCTATGCTTTCGATGTAAGTAAGAGTAAGATAAATGTTGACCAATGGAGTGACTATGGAGCTTTTGGTGTCGCCAATGTCAACTTCGCCGTGAAGGCTCAAAAAGAACAGGAAATTATGTCGATGTTAAATAACGTTGACCAGATTAATCGAATTTTAGAAACACGCAAATCAAGTATTGAGCATCAGATAGATCAGATTATTACGGAAATTACCGTTATGACCCGGAGAGTCCGAGAACAGGAAAGACGCAGAGAACGTGAAGAAATGAAACGTCGATTTGAAGAAAGCTATTTTGATACGCATGATAGCGAACTTGATTATAATACAGATACGACCAAACTCCCGAAAATAAATGAACAATAAAGCCAATTGTAGATAAATAATAATATCATATTGGAAAATAAGAGATGAAAATCATTTCGAAAATGAAGAATCAGATAAATAAATTAGTCTTGTCCATATTGTCGATTAGTCTGGTTACGATATCAACCGGTTTTTCGCAGGTTCGTAATGATAAAGCGATTGCTGATTCACTGTTTAAAAATCTATCAATTGATGACTTAATTCAGATTAAGAAGTATTATGATTCAAAAGTACAAGAAGCTCGTGATGAAGAAGAAAGTTATCGTGTTAAGGGATTGAGCATAAGTGAGGATTTTCTCAGTGAACAGGGTATGAAGATAAAGGATAGAGACCGGGTATATATCCGTCTCGCAGAATACTATATTGAAGAGGCAGAACGAAATTACAATACCGAAGTTGATCTCTATGATAAAAAATATGATGAATATGAAAAACAGTATGCTTTATACGATGAAGGTGAGTTGGAAGAAGAACCTACCATGCCGGAATTTCCGAAATATGATTATTCTAAGCCGATTGAAATCTATGATCGTATCCTAACAGAATATCCGGCTGGCGATTTTGCCGATGATGCTCTTTATAGTAAAGCCTGGTTGCTGGATAAAATGAATCAGGGAGCGGATAGCCGTAGAATTTATCAGGAAGTGATCGATAAATATCCAGATAGCCATTTTGCGCCTGAATCATATATTCAATTGGCAGAATACTTTTTCAATCCTCGGGATGACAAAACCGATGAAGAAGAAATTTCAGTAGAAATTCAAAAAGCCATTCAGCTTTATAAAAAAGTTCTTCGCTATAAAGATTCAAAACGATATGATGAAGCCTTATACAAATTGGGTTGGAGTTATTATAAACTCGCTGCAAGAGAACCGCATTATTATGATGATGCTATTACCTATTTTATGATGGTTGCGGATGATATTACAAAAGCGCAAGAATTGGATCCTGCGGCAGAAATATCTAATCCTAATGTAAAAGAAGAAGCTATAACCTATGTTGGCATCAGTTTTACTGATGAAGCCTACACCACATCGGGTGTTGATAAAGCCCGAAGAATGCTCGAACGGATTGGCGACCGTCCGTATGGTGCGGAAGTGATGCGTGCAATCGGTCAGACTTATCAAAAAATTGATGAGCAGGAAAAAGCAATTTATGCTTATCAAAATTTATTGGATATGTATCCTGATTACCGTGAAGGCCCTATTATTCAACAAAATGTCGTGGATGCGCTTTTTGCTCTTGGTCGTGATCAAGAGGCTTATATCGCTAGACATGCTCTTTATGAAAATTATGGTCCGGAATCAGGTTGGTACCTGCGTATGGAAGAATCAGATCTGGACAATAAATTGGTATATTTAAATGCTGCGTATAAATATAGCGAACAAGCACTTAGAACTAATATTATTTTGGATTTGGAACATGCTGAGGAAGTGTCTTCAGCTGGAACAACCGATATTCCAGCATATGAAAAAGTTATTGATGGAAGTTTGTTATATTTAAATAGTTTTCCAACTGATTCAAATGCTTATGAAATTCACTGGTCATATGCATTCTTATTAGATAGTCGCCTGGGTCGATTTGAAGATGCATTCAATGAATATATCAAAGTAAGTAATGATTATTATGAGGATCATCATCAGCATCAAGCTGCTTTGAATGCGGTTGTTGTTGCGGATACTCTGGTTAAAATTCGTTATGGAGATTTAACCGATAGCACTAATACATTTGATTTATCTGATTTGGCTGAGTTAAGCCCTCGTTCTTTAACACCAGAGGAAACAAGACTTGTTGAAGCCTACGATAATTATATTCGCTTATTCCCGCTGGGCGAGTATACTCCGAAATTTTTAGCAGCTGCTGGAGGTATTTACTATAATCATTATAAATTTGCAGAAGCCAAGGTATATTTTCAGACATTAGTCAAAAGATTCCCGAATGCTGAACAAATGAATCTTGCTCTAAGATCGATTATGGATTCATATTTTGCGTTGGGTAAATTTAAAGATTCTGAAGTGGTTGCAAAGCGAATCATGAATACACCTAATATTTCTGAGGAACAAAGATCCTTTGCTTCTAAACGATTGGGACAAGCCATATTTAAAAATGCTGAATTTCTTGAAGAACAAGGTGATTTTTTTAGTGCAGGTAGTGAATTCTTCCGAGTTTATCAGGAGGCCCGTTTTGATGAACGCCTTGTTGAACGTGCAGTCTATAACTCTGGTTTGAATTACGCCAAAGCTAAAGATTGGGTGCGGTCAATTCAATCGTATGATACCCTTGCTACATATTATCCCAAATCTCAATATGCTATTCCATCGTTAGAAAATATGGCTGAAAATTACGTTGAGCTCGAACAATATAGCAATGCTGCAAGTACATATGAGCGTGTATTTTCCAATTATAGAGAGACTGATAATGCAGAGACTGCTTTATACAATGCAAGTTTTTACTATAATAAGGGTGAAAACTGGCAAAAAGCAATCGATGCTAACCAAAAGTATATAGCTGCTTATCCAGACAAAACATATGCGACAGATTTATATTTTAAAAATGCTGGTCTCTACCTTAAACTGGATAATGTTACTGAGGCGAACCGTATCTATGAAGAATTCGCTCAAAAATACCCGGATGATCCTCGTGCTGTCGAAGCTTATTATGAACGGGGTAAATACTATCTGGATAATGGCATGTCCGATCGGGCAAAATCAGAATTTAATTCAGCTATTGCTAAAAGTGAAACCTTCCGTCGTGAAGGAAAAGATCCTAATGCATTTATAGCCGGTGAAGCTGTAAGTGAGCTTGCGGGCATTTTGCATAAAGATTATATGGCTATTGAATTAAAACAGCCGGCAAGCAATATCGAAACAAAGAAAAAAGAATTAAGTTCAACCTTGAAGGAACTTAATCAAACATATACAAAAGTACTTTCATTTGGATCACCTAGAAGCTTTGAAGCTACTTATAATATTGCAAGAAGTTATGAGGAATACGCTCAAAAATTTTCAGATCAGGAAATGAATCCAAACCTGGATCAAAATAAAAGATTTGTTGAGCGACAAAAAATTAATGAACAATCCGCCGCACTGTATGAAAAAGCCTTTGAAGAATATAAAAATGTTGTGGATAATATTCCTGTTGTAGCAGAACGGTTGGGTGTAGATATGTTTGCTGAAGTGGAAGAAACTCCAGATTCCATTTTAGCTATCCAGGATTCTTTACAATTGTCGCGTGTTGCAGAAAAAGATTCAACAAAAGAATTAGCTGTCAAATGGTATGAGAAAGCTAAAGATAAAGTTTCAGAGATGTTATATACTGAGGCTTCTTTAACTACCGAGAATGTTGAACAAGCTGTAAATATTGCTCCTGTTGGCAACAGCCGTTTACAACGTTTAAGTTATAAATTGCAGGTTTTAATGAAAGTAGCCGCTCCTGCAATTAATAAAACAATAGACGCACATATTCGTAATATTAATGAAGCCGAGCAGTCCAACCTGTCTAATAAATTTGTGGAAGAATCAAAGAGACAAATATTATTAACAAAAAATATTCTGGGGAATGAGCTGGAAGCATTAGCACATGATGCCTTGAATAATTACAGTGATATTGCTTCCAATGATCTGCCTGAGTTGGTTGAAAAAGGATATGAAGCGACCAATTCCGAAGGATTAAACTATTATGGATTGGATGAAGATGCCAATCAGATGATTGATTACGCGAGAGAGATTTCAAAAACAGCGATTGATTCCTACTCCAGTACATTAAATATGGCTAAAGAATTTAATATTAAGAGCGATCTTATTAGGAATACTCAGGATAGGTTGCTACGCTTCGCTGTAGAGATAGGTGATGATATGAAAGTGCTGGGAGATTCGGCTATCGCAAGAAGCGATTTTTATAGGGTGCGGTTCGACTCTACAGAAAATTACGATTATGATGAAGCCAGTATTATTTACCAGAATCATACCTATAATTTCCAGGATAGCAGAAGAATTGTGATGGAGCTTGCATTTGATATTAAGAATGAAAATGATATTAAAAACCTTTGGGCTAATAAACTATTGTTAAGATTAATTAAACTGGATCCGGAACGATATACTGAAAGTATCGAAAAGGAACGTGTGGAAGTAGTATCTGATGGTACATGGCTATTTTCAACAACCTATACACCGGAAGTATGGACTATGAGTGATTTTGATGATTCTGGATGGCAAAATGCGGGTGTAGTATTTAACTCAACTAATCCATATGCTAGCCTTAATTTATACCCGGATGCGATTTGGACTGTACATCAAATGGTTTCAGACAGTACTCTGGATTCACTTGGAATAAACAGCCCGATTATTGAAACTCCTGAAGAGAATGAAATTATAGAAAATGCTGATAGTAGCATGGCGTTTGCAGATACTGTAATGATTGATTCGACTGGTGGATCAATAATTGCTGAAACTGGTCCGGCAGATGCAGATAGTATTGTATTTTTTAGAAAGAAGTTTGCAATTGATGGTACGCCGACAAATGGTTTGTTCATAGTTACCGCAGATGATGATTATCGTCTGTATTTGAATGGCGATTATATTATTGATGATGCTGAAAATACATTTACAAAACTTGATTCAATTGATTATATAACGCTGGAATATAGTCTTAAAAAAGGCGAAAATATAATAGCTATCGATGTCGAAGATAAAGATCTTACCGCTCAGGGCCTAATGTTTTATAGTTATTTTGAAGTCATTCCTGCGGATATTACAGAAGCAGCTGAAAGGCAGGCCCGCGCAGAACGGGTTGTTGTAGATCCTCAATTACTAGAACGTGTCAATGTATTAAACAAAAATAGAATTACGACTAATAGATAGGAAATAAGCATGATACAAAAATTAAGCTTATTCGTTTTCTTAATAATGGCAATTTGTTTATTGTTACCAATAAAAAATTATGCACAAGTATCAGATTCAGCGCAAGTTTCTCCAACTTTTGCCGATGATGAGATAATCAGCCTGGAAGCTCAGGAAATTAAAATAACTATTGAAAAACCACAGGTAACCATTATTAGTGATCGTATTAAGCCAGAATTCGATGATGTACATTTGGATAAGTCATTTTTATCGGAAATAACTGGCGAAGGAGAAAAGTTTATATTTAAGGTTGAGGGTAAATTTGAAGCACGTCAAAGAATAGATATCGATAAATTGTTGAAAAAAACACGTTAAAACAAAAAATTTTTTATAGGAGGTTTAGTTCATGCTATTCTTATCGCAATTTGGACAGGCATTTGGGTTTTCAGCAGAGGGATCGTTTTTCATGTATTTTATTGCATTATTTGCTGCCATTGCTTTAGCAGTTGCTGCTGAACGTATGTACTATATCGTAGTTCGTTCCAATGTAAATGCTAATAAGTTTATGGCTGAAGTAAGGAAATTAGTAGCCGGGGGCAATATGGAAAGAGCTATCGGCTTATGTGAAAAAGGCAAACAAAAAGCATTGCCATTTGTTGTATTACGCGGATTAAAACGTGCTAACGAAAGTGAGACACTAGACTTTCGTGCAATCCAGAATGCTGTTGATGAAGGCACTCTGGAAGTGATTCCCAAGCTGAAAGAAAGAACGAATTATCTTTCGATGCTTGCAAATGTTGCTACATTAACCGGTCTTATGGGAAC
>JARRPN010000003.1:0-15259 GCA_037382875.1 Calditrichaceae bacterium
AAAAAATATTAAATGGCAGCAGATTGGAATCGGAATCGGCCTGCAATTACTTTTTGCTGTTTTTGTGATTTTAACGCCTTGGGGCAGTATGTTTTTTGATGCTATCGGGCAGTTTTTTGTAAAAATAATTTCATTTACTAATGAAGGCGCAAAATTTGTTTTTGGCGCTTTGGCTATCCAAAGTGATTTTGAAAAAGCGTTTAGTCCTGAAAATAGAAACCTGGGATTCCTTTTTGCATTTCAGGTTTTACCTACAATTATTTTCTTCTCCTCTCTTATGACCGTCTTATATCATCTTGGAGTTATGCAGAAAATTGTCCAGGGTATGGCCTGGGTCATGGCTAAGGCAATGAAAGCAAGTGGTGCGGAATCTATTTCAGTTGCTGCTAATGTGTTTATCGGACAAACTGAAGCTCCATTAGTTGTAAGACCTTATGTTGAGGGAATGACAAAATCCGAGTTGTTGACACTTATGATCGGAGGCATGGCTACTATTGCCGGAGGTGTACTGGCTGCCTATGTTGGATTGCTTGGCGGTACCGATCCTCAGTTACAATTATATTATGCCAAGCATTTATTATCCGCTTCTATTATGGCGGCACCGGCAACGATGGTAATCGCAAAAATTCTGATACCGGAACGGGAAGAATCACTCACGATGGGCAAAGTTAAAGTTGAAATTGAAAAAACGAATTCTAATGTGATAGAAGCTGCAGCTAACGGCGCGGCTGATGGTTTAAAACTGGCGTTAAATGTGGCTGGTATGTTACTGGCATTTATTGCACTTATTGCCATGGTTAATTGGATACTAGAGGGCGTATTTACTGATTTGCTTGGATTTACAATTGATGGAAATCCCATAACTTTAGAATTAATGCTAGGATATCTACTTAGTCCGCTTGCCTGGATAATTGGCGTACCCTGGCAGGATGCGGTAAATGTTGGTTCTTTAATCGGACAGAAAATAGTATTGAATGAATTCATTGCTTATCTGAATTTATCACAACTCATTCCAACCGGTGTATTGAGTGAAAAAGCGATCATTGTTTCAACCTATGCTTTATGCGGGTTTGCCAATTTTTCTTCCATCGCTATTCAAATTGGTGGTATTGGCGGCATCGCACCAACCCGAAAATCTGATTTAGCCAAATTTGGTTTGAAGGCGGTTCTCGGAGGCAGTTTGGCCACATTTATGACTGCAACAATTGCCGGTGTTTTAACGTCGTTTCAATAAAGTTTATTAACAGGAATTCATATCAAATTAGGATAGTTTAACCTGATATAAAATTAAAAAGCGATATCATTATGAAAACATTTCTGAAATGGTTAGCCGGAGTGCTGGCTGTATTCTTTTTACTTATTTTAACTTTAGTAATCTTTATTGGATTTTTGTTTGGATTTTTGGTTGATACAGAACCGAAAGTTGTTGATAATTCGTATTTGTATATGCGTCTTAGCGGCGGTATCCCCGAATATGTGGCACCTGATCCCATTGAAGAGGCACTGGGTGATTTTACTCTGGATATTAAGCGTTTCCGGGAAAATCTTGAAAAAGCTCAAGTGGATGATCGTATTAATGGTGTAATTCTGGAAATTAGCTATTCGGGAATCAGTTACAGTAAGATTCAGGAGGTACATCAGTTAATTTCCAATTTTAAAAAGAGCAGTAAAAAGATTTACGCCTATTTAGGTTCCGAAATGGCTGCCACAAGTGACTATTATCTTGCCACAGCTTGTGATTCGATTTATATGTCACCTACTGCTAATCTTTTTATTAATGGTCTTGGTTCAGAAATTACATTTTATAAAGATTTTTTTAAAAAAATTGGTGTAGAAGCAGAATTCCTTCAGATTGGAAGATATAAAAATGCCCCGGATGTTTATACACGTGAATCCATTTCACCATTCCATAAAGAAGTTCTGGATAACATGCTGGATTATTACTATAAAGACATCATTAGAACTATTGCGAGCAACCGAAATTTAAGTACTGAAGAAGTTGATGACTTTATAAATAATCAATCCGCTGCAACAGGAACCCAGGCATTCGATTTAGGATTGATTGACGGAACAGCATATTTTAATGAGATTGTTGAAAAATTGAATTTTACTGGAGACACACCAGAAAAGGTCAGTGCTGCTGATTATGCTGAAATCCCTATAAGTTCTCTGGATATACGTAATAAATCCCGCATTGCTGTAGTTAATTGTGTCGGTACTATTGCCGGGGGCAGTAATTCTGATGATCCATTTATGGGAATGATCGTTGGTGCTAATTCTGTCGCTCAAAACCTGAAATCTGCTGCATCTTCCAGATCTATTAAGGCCATTATTCTCCGCATTGATAGTCCTGGTGGATCAGCGGGAGCTGCTGATTTAATCTGGAAAGCAGTTCACGATGCATCAGGGAAAAAACCGGTAATTGCCTCGGTATCCGGATATGGTGCATCCGGAGGTTACTATATTGCTCTCGGCGCGGATACTATGATTACCAATCCTGGTTCTTTAGTTGGCTCTATTGGTATTTTTGCAGGTAAATTCAATATTCAAAAATTGTATGATAAACTCGATATTAATTCCGAAACATTTAAGCGTGGCGACAATGCCGGCTTTTTCCAAATAAGTGAACCATGGACAGATAGCCAGCGTAAAGTTATATATAATTTAATCAATGACTTTTACCAGAATTTTCTTCAAAAAGTATCCGATGCACGCGGTTTAACGATTGAACAAGTCAAGGCAGTAGCTGAGGGTCATGTCTGGCTGGGCGAGGAAGCTGTAAAAGAAAAATTATTCGATTTTAACGGTGATTTTTATAAGGCCATTGAAACGGCTAAACAGATGGCTGGTATAGATTCTTCGGAGTCTGTTCGTCTGGTATATTATCCAAAAAGTAAATCTTTTTGGAGCGAAATTTTTAGCAGTATTCAGGCCAAATGGAGTCAGTTGGATCAATATCGATTTGTATATTTGATTAATTATATCAATCAAATTCAAAACAAGCCATTGGTCTTAATGCCGTTTATAATCGATATTAAATAGTGCAGGTTTTTGTGCATAACGAAGTTACTGAAGCATTACAATTCATAAATTCATTCAATCCACCCAAAACTAAAGCAGCTATCATTCTCGGTAGCGGCCTTGGTAATTTTGCGGATACACTGGATAATAAAATCAAAATCCCCACCAATCAAATTCCAAACTATCCGGAATCAACGGTTGAAGGCCACCAGGGATTTCTTGTTTTCGGTTTTCATAAAAATGTCCCCGTGCTTGCCGTTCAGGGTCGTACCCATTATTATGAAGGCTATCCCATTCAAAAAGTAACCTTTGTTATTAGGATTATGAAAGCTCTTGGAATCAATATATTATTAGTTACTAATGCTGCGGGTGGTGTCAATCCGAGATTTAAGCCTGGTGATTTAATGTTAATCACGGATCAGGTTAATTTTTTATTTAATAATCCTTTAATTGGTTCTAATGATTATGGTGGATCGCGATTCCCGGATATGTCTAATGCTTATCATTCTGGATATTTTAATGTTATTGAGCAAATTGGTATGAAACGCAATATTGCTCTAAAAAGAGGCGTACTTTGGGTCTCCACTGGACCCAGCTATGAAACAGGTGCCGAAGTAAAATTGATACAGAAAATGGGCGGCGACGCAGCCAGCATGTCCACTGCTCCGGAAGTAATTGTCGCTGTCCAGGCCGGGATAAAGGTGATGGGCATATCATGTATTACTAATTATGCTACAGGCATAAGTGCGGAAAAACTTTCACATGATGATGTTACACAAACCGCCAACCGGGTAAAGGAAAAATTTTTACGCTTGGTCAGCGGTATTATTGAAGTTATATTCAGCAAGGCTTGATAATTAAATTTTAACAGAAATATTTTGATTTTTGTATTTGTTTTTAATTAATTAATAACGGGACACTACTTTTGAAACATTTTCTGTACAGTATAATTCGTGATCTTAAATACAGTTAATGATTCAAAACTACCTATATTGAAGTTTGATTCTCATTACATAGATAGTTTGTTTAGATATTTTGAGATTAAGTACTTCTCTATCATAGGAGGAATTTAATATGATGAAAAAATATGTATATTTATTGTTTTTAATGATCGCGGTTTTAACGACACATCTTATTGCGCAACCAAGTCTGGATATTCTTATTACAGATCCAAATCCTGAAGTTATTTATGTTGCAGATTTAGATATTATGCAACTTGCCTCGGCAAATGAGTTTTTTGAAATTGCCATATCAAATTTTGAAGCTCAATCTTACAACTGCACACTAACATTAAGTTTTTACAAGGACCAGAGGTTATTGGCAAAAATTGAATCAACACCATTTACAATACCTGCACAAATGGGTAGACGTTCTGCTAATAATGTAGAATTAATGCGAGATGATTTTTATTTAACCGATGATCATAATATTGAAAATCAGATCGATGTGCATGAAAGTGAAATATTTACTGATGAAGTTGACAATTTAGAAGAAGATATACTCTCTTCGGGTAAATTACCTATTGGGCATTATGAACTCGTGGGTGTTCTTACCGGAAGTCAGTTTGGGACAGAAGAAACATCTGATTTTTTTGATATTACCAATCCAAGTTTTGTAGAGCTTATTACTCCAGGGGCTGAAGCTGGATCGGGTTTTAAAGAAGAAGTCTATACCGAATTTCCTGTTTTTCAATGGAATGGTAATGGCAGTCAATATCAGGTAGTTGTTTTTGAAAAGAAATTTGCTCTGCAGTCACTGGATAATGTTTTAAATATGACGCCTAACTGGGAATCTGAAAAAATGGATAATTACAATGTCCAGTATCCTCAGGCTGGTGAAGGGGGTAATATGGTTATCCCGCTGGAATTTGGTAAAACATATTACTGGATGATTAGAATGTTTGTGCAAACCTCAGCAGGTGAGGAAGTAATCAATAGCGAAATTTGGGAATTTCAATTAGTTGATCCCATCACTCTGGGTGATGAGCAAAATGCAATCGCTCGTAATATGCTAATTGAGTTTTTACGCGATTTAATAGGTGATAAAGCGGATGAACTGGCAAAACAATTAGGCGACTATAATGTTAAAACGATTAACGTGAACGGGCAGGACATGAGTGTAGAAGATTTGTACTTACTGATAAATGAATATCGACTTAAAGATGTTGAAGTGGTCGATTTAATTCTTCCAACTGGCAGCTATTAAGGAGAATATCAAATGAAAATTAAAACATTATTTATAACCATTGTATTAACATTATTAATTTTCAGTTTAAGTTATGCCAAAGATCCGATTGCTGTCATTGTAAAAGCGCGGGGTAATGTCACGATTCAATATGAGAAAGATGGAAAAAGAACAAAAGTTAAACGCGGTACTAAATTATATACTGGCGCTATTTTAATATCAAAGGAAAAAAGCTATGCCGCAATGCTTTTCGTGGATGACAGAAGTATGGTACGTGTCAGACCGAATTCAATATTAACAGTAAATGGCAAAAGAGAAAAAACAAATATTGCGAAAAATATTTCTCTCGAAGTTGGTACTATTTTCGCACAGATTACCAAACAAAAATCCGGATTCCAGGTTACAACACCTACTTCTGTTGCTTCAGTTAAAGGCACTAGCTTCTGGACCAAACAAATATTTAAAGCCGGCACCTATTTTTATGGTATTGAAGGTGGCCCCACTGAAGTATCAAATGACGAAGGTTCCGCCCTTTTTAAGGAAGGGGAAACCTGTTATGTTGAATCCAAGGATCATAAGCCAATTGTAAGAAAAACAAAACCGGGAGAAGCGCCTGGATTTGAGGATGATTCGATTGATGAGTTTAAGATCGAATTTGAAAATGAACAGGGCGATGTTAAAACCTTGAAGTTTAAAACAAAAGTAAAAAGTAACGAGTAATAACTTATAGGAGCTATTATGCGTACTGTTCTATCCTTCAGCATACTTTTGCTGTTTTGTTCCTTGCTTTTTTCATCAAGTTCCTACTTTAACCTGGATCATCAGGTACATCAGGCAATAATAGGTGAACCGTTAAAACTGGAAATAAGTAATCTGAATAATACACAGGCTATTTACGACGCCAGGGTTTTTTACCGAACTTCAGGTATGGCTGATTATAAATCAATAGAAATGCGGCAAAAAGGATTTCTATTTTCAGCAAATGTACCTACAAATAAAATGGACCCCGGAGAGGTGGAGTATTATTTTGCTTTTCAAACTGCGGGTTCCATTAATTATTATCCTGAAGAATCACCTGAACTAAATCCTTTTCATGTGTCATTGCTAGCCTCGGGATCCAGCGCTCAGCAGCAAGGCGGTGGGATGGATATTATTCTGCTCAGTCCGGAATTAGATGAAATTATTTCCCCAGATGATTTTATGATTGCGATTTCCATTCCGGTCACTCCTGAAGAAATGAACAATTATCGATTCAGTCTTTTTTTAGGCGGAGTTGATCAATCCGACCTCCTGGAACTGGATGGTAATTTAATAATGTTTTCACCAAAAATGATACGTGGCGGTTTACATAACGCTGAGTTCAAAGTATTTGATCAGAACGATCAAGTGGTTGGAGAAAAATCTTTTTCATTTCAGATAAGTGCAGCTCCCTCAACTAATAAAGGACTAAATGCCCGAACTTCTCTATTTATGGATAATAGGTATCATTCTATTTCTGAAAATTCAGAAAATTTATTTCGCGGTGGATTAAGTCATACCAGCAGCTATCAAAAATTAGATTTTCAGGCTCTTATCTTGGTAAGCTCGGAAGAGTCATACGATCGCCAACCAGTGAATCAATATGGTGGACAGATGCGATATAATTTCACCCCAACGATGAATTTATATTTAAAGGGCGGGGATTTTTCAACTAACTATGATCAACTTGTGTTCTGGGAAAAACGTGTGCGTGGTATAGGCATTGGATATAGTTCAAAATTCTTTGATTTAGATTTTACTTATGGCCAAACCAAAAAAGGTGTTGAGGGTAAGGCTGCTGTTGATTCAACACAATCTCAAACGAATGGTACCTATAAACAATCATTTATGGCTATACAGCCAACTTTTAAATATGATAAATATTTCAGCTGGGGATTTAATCTGGTTAATGGAAAAGACGATGTAAATTCTATTCAGTACGGCGGTAATGCCAAGGAAGCTCTTGTACTCGGTACTACGATAGGCCTTAATCTTCATAAAAATCGAATTCAATTTTCAGGCAGTGTTCAGGCTAGCATGAAGAATGAGGATGCTGTAGGAGAGGTTGATTTTGATTCACTTGCTGAAGATTATGATATAGAAGAAGGTAGTGAAAAAGATGCTGCTGAAGCATTGTTTAATTTTCTGGATGATACTGGTTTCTTAACACTATCACAGGGTCTTTCACCACTTCCTAGCGTAGCTATGAAATTTCAAACTCAATTAAAATATCTAAATCAGGTCTTTCAGTTCACTTATAAGAATATTGATGCTGAATATACAACTCCAGGAAATCCATATTTGTTGAAAGATATCCGTGGATTTTATATCAAAGATAAGATACGATTAATAAGTAATCAGTTGTTTTTAAACTTGTATTTCAATTCTTATGAAGATCGCATTTCCCAGGGTGATGGAAAAACCAATAATGCTCAATATGGTGCGACTATTTCCTATTATCCATTTAATAATCTACCCGGTGTGTCAATTACCTATGGAAAACATAATCGGGAGAACGGATTAGCTGAAGATGGTCTAATGCCGGACACGACTATTTTTCAACGGATAGAAGATACTGAAACACAGCGTATTAATTTTTCAACAAGTTATAAGTTTGTTACCGGAAGTGTAAAAAATAACGCAACTATAAGTTATTCTAACTATACTCGTGATGATAATATATATAAGGACCTCTTTGCATATAAATCAACTCAGTCCGAATTTAATATATTTACCATTGGTATTCGAAATCAGTTTTCTTTTCCACTAATATCAAAAATCAGTTTTTCTACAAATTCAATTCTATATGGTAAGATGGATGAAACCAGAAATCTTGATTTTAGAACGGATACGGATATTAATAAAATTAATCTGGGACTCAGTTATAAGTTATATAAAATATATTTAAACGGAGATTTGATGCCATTTGTTAATTTCAACCATCAGACCATTAAAACTACAAGACCGGTTGTGAATTATCAACCAACATATCCTGAGATTGTTACAACAACCAAACTTGATTATACAAGACTCAATTATTCATTTGGCTTTAATTTTCAGACTGCACAATATGGTGTATTTACATTTCGATTTGACTATTACGATTATAGTGATGTTTATGACTGGAATGATAGTATCTTGAGTACTGGATATGAATTAAATTTTTAAATCTAAATTTTACTCTATTCTAATATGGTTTTAATCCAGGTCATTTAGTTATCTTTTGGCCTGGATTTTCTTTTTATGGTTTTAATACTTTTGGATTCCCATGATTAAAATATGTAAATTTACTTTAATTCCCTTTTTAATTAAACCTTAGGATTTATCATGAAAACTTCACGTACTAAAACTAAACTTTGGATAAGTTCATTGATTGCTCTTGGAGCGATTGTTTTATCAGTTTTCCTATCATATACAACAATTTATCAGACCCTGGAATTAAAACTACTGGACTTAAATTTCGCTATTCGTGGACCTATATCAGTTGATGAATCCCCAATTGTGATCATCGCAATCGATGATGAGTCTGATGAAGCCACACCACACCGCTGGCCCTGGCCGCGTTCTTATTTTGCCCATGTGATCGAAAATCTCGAAGAAGCTGGTGCTGCCGTTATTGGTATAGATGTGATTTTTGATCAGCCCGATAAATATGGTAGTAGTTCGGATGATACACTTTCAGCTGTATTAAAAAAATATAATAATATTATACTTACGGGGAGGATTTTAAAAATAGATCAAAGGACTACTAGTAATACTCTTTTACCTCCATATGATAAATTCAATACCGAAAATACAACTTGGGGATTAGCAACCATTGAAGCTGATCTGGATGGATTTTACAGGAAATATCTTGTAGGTCAGGCTCACTTTGATTCATTATATCCATCCTTTGCTGCTGAAGCTTTAAAGATTTATAAACAATTACCAAAGAAAACGCCAATTTTAGAGGATATTAATAATTATTACATAGGATCTGATACTATACCCAAAATAAATAATACCAGTATGCTAATCAATTTTTGCGGTCCGGCTGCAACATTTACATATTATCCCTTCTACCAAATATTAGATGATATGGACTTTGATTTAACGATGGAATATGATATGGATACATTTGATGATCCGGGTGATGAAGAATTTGGTATTCCTCCCGGATTATTAGCATCTGGCTTGCTTAAAGATAAAATCGTTCTAATTGGATCAACGATGCAGGAATTACATGATAATTTCCCGACACCATTTTTAGAATATCGAACCCCTGAAGGCACAAAAGCTAAAGCTGAAACACCTGGAGTAGAGATTCATGCTAATGCTTTAAATACTATTTTAACCCAAAATTATATTAAGCAAATTCCGGAACTTTATCTTTATTTGATTATTATAATCTTTGCTATAATAATCATCGCAATAACCCGTTATCTGCCAACGCTTTGGAGTGTGGTTATAGCTATTTTGTTAATTGTGGGCTATTTTATTTTTACGATTTACCAATTTATTTCTAATGGATTACTCATCGCGTTTTCTACGCCGTTTCTTGTTGTTGTGTTTATTTATATCGGCGAAACCATTTATCATTTTCTAATGACTCAAAAAGAGAAAAAAGTCATTCGGGGTGCATTTGCCCATTATGTTCCGGAAAAAATAGTGCAGGAAATTATTGCCAATCCTGACAAACTTAGTCTTGGTGGCGAAGAAAGAATTGTCTCTGTTTTATTTTCTGATGTAGTAAGTTTTACAACTATTTCAGAAGAACTTTCTCCAAGAAACTTAGTGCATTTATTGAATGAATATTTGACAGAGATGTCAGAAATTATTCATCAATATAACGGTGTGATTGACAAGTTTGAGGGCGATGCCATCATGGCTGAATTTGGTGTTCCCGTATCATACCCGGATCATGCAAAAGCAGCTTGTAATTGCGCCATTGACATGCAGGAAAAACTTAGAAAAATGCGGGCCCACTGGATAAAGGAGGGAAAACCGGCACTTGCTGCAAGGATCGGTATTAACACCGGGGAAGTCATTGTAGGAAATATGGGTTCACGCCATTTGTTCGATTACACGGTTATGGGCGATCATGTAAATCTGGGTGCACGTTTGGAAAGTGCCAATAAAGGTTATGGCACAAAAATAATGATCAGCGAATTTACTCATAATGAATTGGATGACGAATTTTTTACCCGCCCGTTGGATTTTATCCGCGTAAAAGGTAAAACAAAACCAGTTGAAGTTTTTGAACTACTTGGTAATAAAAAGACCCCATTCAAAGACACCTATCTGGAAATGCTGGAAAATTATTATAAAGGCTACCTTGCCTATCGCAGAAGAGACTGGGATGAAGCTATCCAGTTATTTGAAAAATGTAAAGAGCTTGAGTCTAAAGATCAGCCATCGCAAATATATTTTGAACGCTGTGTCAATTTTAAATATAATTCACCACCCGAAGACTGGGATGGTGTTATTGAATTAAAAGAAAAGTAAAGTTGAGCTATTCTGCTCCATCAATTAAGACAATTGGCAGAATATTCTATTAATTTTGTTATCGATAGAATTGTTAAAATTTATATAATATAATTCTTCGTTACACTTAGGATGACAGAAAATATAGAATTATTCCTCTTTTTCTTTAAATATCGACTGTAATAATACACTGACTATACTTATTAGCATTGCCGCCAAAATAGCTACACCAAATCCGTCAACTGTGATACTGTCCATCCAGTAATCTGTTAGCTCTAGAATAATTGCATTAATCACCAGTGTAAACAATCCGAGTGTTAATACATTTAACGGTAATGTAAATAATACCAGCACCGGTTTAATTATGGTATTAAGTATTCCAAAAAGTATGGCTGCCAGAATCAATGAACCTGAATCGTTAATCCATACATCATCAAAAATCAAATCCACAACCCAAAGGGCTGTTGCGTTTATAATAATTCGAATAATCCAGTTGCGAAGCATATTGCCTTCCTATAATAATTTAATAATTGGAAATAGAATTTAAGTTATTATTAGTTATACGATTAAATATAGTAATGGTTATCCCGTTAAATTTAAATCTTTGAAAAATAATTGATTATAACTTTTAAAATTGTAATATTTGACTAAACA
This sequence comes from Calditrichaceae bacterium, assembly GCA_037382875.1. Taxonomy (GTDB): domain Bacteria; phylum Calditrichota; class Calditrichia; order Calditrichales; family Calditrichaceae; genus JAFGKZ01. Next base: position 11,341 of record JARRPN010000003.1, read on the forward strand.
TAAACCTAATGGAGAAAATAGATGAAATATAGATTAATATCAATTCTATCGTTATTTATTATTACCTTATTTTCCTGTCAAAAGACCGAGGAGAGTAAAGCTGACAACAAAATGCCTGTATCCAGTCATAAAGTAGAAGTGGTGGAAGTAATTCAGGCCACGGCTTATACATATCTGAAGGTTGAAGAAAATGATAAAGAGTATTGGATGGCTATTAATAAGTCTGAAACCATAAATGAAGATGATGTTATATATTACAATATTGCCCTCGAAATGAAAAATTTTAAGAGTGAAGATTTGGACAGAACTTTTGATAGAATTTTATTCGTGGAAAAGATTAGTGACAAACCAATCATGTCACCTCATCCTATGCCAAATCAATCAGCTATGAAAAGACGATCCGTTGATAGAGATCCCTCGATTTCCATTGAACCGGTTTCCGGCGGTATTTCTATTGCGGAATTATATACTAATCCCAATTCTTATTCCGGGAAGGTAATTAAAGTGAAGGGTAAAGTTACCAAAGTTAACTCTGCAATCATGGACAGAAATTGGGTTCATATACAGGATGGTACTGAAGAGAACGGCAATTATGACTTAACTGTGACTACTCAAGAGCAGGTAAACGTGGGCGATGTGGTTGCTTTTGAAGGTATGATTAGTCTGAATAAGGATTTTGGTTTTGGATATGCATATGATATTTTAATGGAAGAGGCCAAAGTTCTTGAGAATGAGACTATTACCTTATAATTTTAGAAAATTATGATATTTAAGTATAATAAGGTGTAAATCTTTCCCTTGATTTTAATTTGTTGAAAATAGAAATTTACATTATCTAATATAAATTTATCATCAGCTCTTATTTGTTATCATTCATATAAATATGTAATTTTACTCCGAGTAGTACCATACTTCTCGGTGTAATTCATTAATCCTGTTTATAGAATTTTTTAAAGATGATAGAAAAAAACACCCATGATTTTAAAATAAAAACCGAACGTTGCATTCTTATTGGTATTTTGCTTCCTGATCAATCAAAATGGGAGGTCATAGATCATATTGATGAGCTTAAGGCTCTGGCTAAAACTTCGGGAGCTGAGATTGTTGAATCTTTCATCCAGAATAAGGATAAACCGGATGCAGCATATTTTATTGGGAAAGGAAAATTAGAGGAATTATCATTATTTATAGAAATGCAGGAAATTGACCTTGTAATTTTCGATGATGAACTCTCCCCTGCCCAGGTGAAGAACATTGAGAACATTCTGAATGTGAAAGTGATAGACCGGGCAGCTCTCATTCTTGATATATTTGCCGATCATGCCAGAACAAGCGAAGCAAAAGTTCAGGTGGAGTTGGCTCAACTTAATTATTTATTACCCCGACTTACACGCCAATGGCAGCATTTATCCCGACAGGTCGGTGGTATTGGTACTAAAGGCCCAGGTGAAACTCAGTTAGAAACAGACCGTCGACTTGTTCGTACAAGAATTTCAAGTCTAAAAAAGCAGCTGGAAAAAATCAACAATCAAAAGAAAACCCAGCGGCAGCAAAGAGCAACCATGTTCAGGGCAGCATTAATTGGATATACGAATGCAGGAAAATCCACTATTATGAATGCATTAACTAATGCCGATGTATTGATCGAAAATAAACTTTTTGCTACTCTGGATACCACTGTAAGACGCCTGGAGCTGAACTCTCGGACTGAAATTTTATTAAGTGATACGGTTGGATTCATTCGTAAGTTACCACATCATTTAGTGGCATCGTTCAGGACTACCTTAGCGGAAGCGTTGGAAGCTGATCTTCTTTTACATATTGTAGATATTACTCATCCTGCTTTCAAAGATCAGATTGAGATTGTCAATCAAATTCTCGATGAAATAGAACTTGAAGCAAATAATGTTTTATTGATATTTAATAAAGTCGATGCTCTAAAAAACCGAGGTCTGCTGGATCAACTGCGATATGATTATCCTAGCGCGTTTTTTGTATCAGGGCGCCGGTATATTGGTATCAGTGGATTAAAGAAACATCTACTGAAAATACTTGAAAATCAGTACAAGACCAGACATTTTCAATTAAGGCATGATTCCGGTATTCCATTGCATCAATTTCACATTTTAGGTAAGGTACTGGATGAAAAATATGATGAAAAATATCTATACCTTGATATAAAATATCCCAAAGAAAATGAATCAAAAATTAATGCACTTTTAGATAAATATAAGTAGGTTCATCATGAAAAAAATCTGCTTTGTTTTCATCCTTTTACTATTATGCTTTTTCACCTTAACTAAAGCTCAAACCGTACATAAAATGACATTCACCCGATTTCATCATTATAACCTTTATGATTGGGTGACTTATGCGCCTGCCCTTGATATAACTTCAATTTCCGTTGGTGAAGAATATATCTATTTTGGTACTCGTTATGGCGGTATTTTGCGATATCATATTTATGAAAATTATTGGGATGATCCGTTTACAACAAGCAGCGGATTGAAGAATAATCATATAATTGAGGTAGTGTACAATCCCCAAAATAACAATGTATATGCTCAAACATCTGAAGGTACCAATATATTTAATACAGCGTTCAATTATTGGGAATTTAGAAACTCAAGCAGTATGCCATCACAGAGAACACCGACACAATCAGAGATTGATGATTTTTTGCAAAATGGAAATTATCGCTTCCCGCAATTTTACAGACCTCAGATAAATGAGTTACCTGATTTCTTTACAGATATAAAATATGTGTTTCGCCCACCAGATGAAATTCTTGATGAATTTAATCGAATATTTACACTTAATAACGCAAGTGTTGTTGATCGAAATCGTAATTTATGGATAGGCACTAATGGACTTGGTGTGGCCAAAGCCAGTCTTGATGATTACAATCTTTCTTTTTATCAAAAATCAATTTCCAACATAATACCTCGTGATTTGTACTTTGATAAAAATGAAATCTGGATTACGGGGATATCAAACGGGAATGGACCAGCAGGAATAAATTATTGGAATTTTGATACTGATCAATGGAAATATTATGAAGATCGATATACAACAGGTTTATATAATGATAATTGTTATACAGTGACCGGCTTGAAACAATACATCTTTATGGGATCACGAGAGGGATTACTTAAATACGATAAAAAGAAAAATCTATGGACAACTTTCACTACGGGCGACGGTTTAGAATCCAATAAAATAAATCATTTATATAAATTGGGAAAAAGACTATTTATTGCTACAGAAGAAGGATTTAATTGGATGACACCGGATTATAATCGTATACAAGAATCCAAAGATACCATGTTGGATAATGTACCTGTATATAGGATTGCATCTGCAAAGGATCTTCTTTATATGGCAACAAAAAATGGTATATATACTTATAATTATGACAAAGATCAGATCCGGTTTTTTAAAACCAGATCAGCGACATTGGATTTATACCTGACTGCTATAAATATTAAGGATAATAAAATATGGATAGCTGGTGAATATGGTATCTCAATGTATGATATGGAAAAGGATAACTGGCAATCGTTTCCCGGTGTTCAAACTGCTGTTATGGGCGATATTCACTCAATTAATTTTACCAAAGGCAATGTCTGGTTTGCCACAGATAATGGCTTGCTCAAATATGATATTAAACGGGATTTCTGGTATTTATATACAACTGAAGACGGTCTGGCCAGTAATGAAGTATATAATATTACTCCAGATAATGAAGATCTGTGGCTTAGTACAAAAGGGGGTATCTGTATATTTCGCTGGTATCGGCCTGATCGATTTGAATAGTTGACATAATAATTTATTATCAGGTTCTTGTTTAACTTTTCCGTATACTTACCTTGAATATTTTCTTTATTGCAACCGCTTTTCATTGTATATTTATATTTTA
>JARRPN010000003.1:15274-15938 GCA_037382875.1 Calditrichaceae bacterium
TAAAAAATCATTTGATCAAAGAATTAAAGACGCGCTTAAGGAGTTAGCGGATACCTTTGTCGCTTTTTTAAAGGCGCCTCGTGCTTTATGGGGAATAAACATACCGTATGTATTAGAGGGATTGGTTTATTTCGGCATTTTAACAATTCTTGGGAAATTTGGTTCTGAAAATGTCGGATTAACAGACCCGCAAGCCGGCTGGGTTTATGGTGGTGTAACCGGTGGTATTACCTTTGCTATGTTATTACTGGGTGGCGTGTCTGATAAAATTGGAGTGAGAAGATCTCTAGCTCTGGCATTGACGATGATGATGGTTGGCCGGGCAATAGTTGCTTTTTCAGGATCTGTTGATTTGGGACAGGGTATAAACTCACCTATGTTTTTTATAATGTCAGCGGGTTTACTTTTAATGGTAACCGCCTATGGTCTTTATCAACCGGCTGCCTATGCTGGTGTTAAAAGATATACAAATCCTAAGACGTCTGCTATGGGTTATGCAGTAGTTTATGCTCTTATGAATCTGGGTGCGTTTTTCTCTGGATTTATTTCTTCAAACACACGGCATATTTTCGAATCTTCTTTTCCTCCGAATGGACTAACTGCTGTTTTTTGGGTTTACACATTTTTAACGGGTATTGCAGTTTTATCGACACTATTTATTCTG
>JARRPN010000004.1:0-8900 GCA_037382875.1 Calditrichaceae bacterium
CCCGGTTTATAAACACCGGGTTTTTTAATTTTATTAATTAAATGTTTAGTCTACGCGTCGTGCGCGCACACCAAAGTCCACGTTATCTTTAATCCATTTGAAAAAGCGTTCCTGGTGCTCAAATGTTGTATCAGGTATTAATATATTCGGATTATTCCAGGACGTCATGACCGTTGCATCCTGAGTCCAGACCTTTACACGTTTACGCTTCACTTTGGTTTGCCAGTTTTTACCTACAACAGCATCAGTATAAAGCAAACGAATGGTTATGTTTCGTGCCAGCAATTCCAAAGGTTTTACAATAATATCTCTGTAATCAGCAGTCTTTTTGTCTCCGGTTGGTACATCAGGGATGCCGTCACTAATCATAACAATGGCTATTGGTTTTAATATTAGATTGCGATCCCGGACTGTTCGGGCAATCTGATCGAAGAAGGCATTGTAATCTGTAAACGGATTGAATTTATTATTGGGAAAACTCTTTTTTAACTGTGCTTTAATTTCTTCTATTGATTTGTTTTCGAAATCGGATATGGGATAGAGTGTTTTTGGTTCATCTTTCTTTTCACCACCTATTGAACCTACAAAGAGAACATTGGGTACATCGAGGCCGTCATATCCATTAAGATGTGCATAAATATAATGTGCTAAAAAATTAATTGAATCATCAAAATACTTGCCCTTTATGAACGATCCGCTGATATCGACCCCAATAAACATAGACAATCTGGGCTCAGGTTTTCCACCAAATCCACAGGAATTAATCGAAACGATTATACTTAATGCAATAAATAACAATGCTATTTTTTTAACTAAATTCATCATCAAACTCCTATAGTTTTATTAAAATATTGCTTTCATTATGCCTTTTTCGCCCGTGTGGTTTTTGGTTTGGCAGGCGAAGCTTTTAATAAGACTTTGGAATCCATGATATCGGATACTTTTTTAAAAGGTAATTCAAATAAATGGTTGCCGGATATCAATAGAGTAAAAAAGTTGATAGCGGCAGCCAGTACCTGTAATGGCGGTAGAATGAATGCACCAAGAATCTCTTCACCTTTTTCTTCAATCCAGGCAGTGTCCGCTTTAATTTTCTTCATAAAATCCGAGCTGAATTCGATGGGCGGAACCTTTACAGCTACTTTGTCATTGGCTTCCTTCAGTTTGAGCCCTTTACCCTGAATAACAGCCATTATAGCCGGGGTACCATGCGATGCAAATAAGAACCATGAAACACTACGGATACCAAACCATGCAAATCCGGATATAAAGAATATGGTCCATACACCCATTTCAAAATTCTCTGAATGCGAAGCAAACCAAGGTGTTAAAGCATCAACAAATTCCCTGTATAGAAATACAATTTCAACCATTGCTACAACAATTTCTATACTTACAATACCAAATATTGAAGATATATTTTTTTCTTTGACAGCACTAACCATTGTCGATAATACAGCATAGCTACCCAGCACTATAAAGAGTAAAAATATAAATAGTGGAAATCGTATCGCATATTCAGGTAATTGGTCACCAGTAATATTAGAAAATGTATCAATAACGAGCGGCGTTGTTACATATGTGAATATGGTTGCTTCAATTAGACACCAGAATACCGTTAATACAACTGCAATCCATGGAATGTTGGAACTAATTACCCTGGTGCCCAGGTTACCTAGAATCCTAAAAGGAGCAAAGAGGATTTCCTGAATCACATACCATGCTCCAAGTAAAATGATCTTAATAACATTTAATAATGCGACAAGAAGAATGAATACAAATTTTATAATACCCCCCCAGAAGGATACAATTGATTTGCCCAGATCCCACCAGGTGATAAATAGAGACGAAATAAATCCCATCCTATCATGGCGGACTATTATAGATAGAACACATGCAATCGTTATCCAGCACCCTAGGATGATTGCAAGAACAGGTAATAATAAAAAGACTCGTTTTCCCGTCATTATCCAGAATGTCTCATCGGCTCCCCATGCAAATAGGATGAATTGACTCTGAAAATAGAGTGGAAAAAGTAATATTGATAAAATAATTTTTAATACACCACTGGATTCATTAAACATGGATCAATTTCCTTTTCTTAATTTAACTTAAGAATAATTTTTGTGAGTTGATAATCAGGGCTCCATCCTTGGGTGTAAAAGATTGGGATATGCTTTTTAGCCCTGTTTTGCAATATCCATACCAATTGAGGAAATCCATTTAAATGTGGTGTTTCTACTTGTATCATATAAAACAATGGGTAAAAACTTCACATAATGAATATTAAAAATCGTAATAAATACCGGATTCTTTAACTTTTAATCTTATATTTTTTAAATAGGTTTATTATAAATTACATAAATAGTTGGGATTATGCGAACAGTTTTTTAATCTTTTAAACTAATTATTATGATGGATTTATCTTGATATCTGTATCTTTTCTGATTAAATTCCCTCTCTTTTAAAATACACAATCAGAGGACTGTATGTATACATTTTTGATAATTATGTTCATCCTGTTAAGTATCACGATGGTGATTGTAATTTTATTACAGGCTGGTAAAGGTCAAGGATTAGCCGGTGCCATTGGTGGTGGTATGGGCGGTGGATCTATTTTTGGAGGCCGCGGCGCTGCTGATTTTTTAAGTAAGGCTACTTCATGGATTGCTGCGATTTATATGATTTTTGCAATCCTAATCGGAATGTTGTACAAATCCGAAGCTGAAGAGGCACAAAAAAGTTTAATTGAACGACGTGTTGAACAGCAGGAAACAATGCCGGTGCCCAATATTCCAGTTGCACCGCTTGAAAATCAGGGACAGTAATAAAGAAATTTATAGCTGGAGTGGTGGAATCTGGTAGACACGCTATCTTGAGGGGGTAGTGCCTAACCGGGCGTGCGGGTTCAAGTCCCGCCTCCAGCACAGTTGAAGCATTCTATTTAATTGTAAACCGGATCATGAAACCTTCATTCATGCGCATACGCCCGTGTAATGTGGTTGAAGAAGTACACTTGTTAGTAAAGAATAAGACTTCAAAATCAATGCCTTCATCCCACGCCGCTAATTTTTTTGCTGTAGCAACGGTGTTTTCCTACTTCTATCGAAAATACCAATGGATATTCTGGTTTCTGGCTTCATTGGTAGCCTATTCACGGGTAGCGGTCGGCGTACATTACCCGTTTGATATTTTAATCGGGGCTTTTTCCGGTGCTTTGTTTGCAGCTTTTTGGATATATATGTTTAAGAAAGTTATCAAAATAAAAGGGCAAACTGTAGTCTAGACTTCCCAATCTTTTTATCAGCTTGTAAATAACATCTTTAATTTAAATTTGATTTTTAAGTAGCTTTCCGTAAATTTTACCCTTTTTTTCTGGAGGATTATCATTGCTGGCATCAAAAACACATCAGGAATTTGCTAGAAAAATTCTTAACTTCATTAGATCAAACGATAATTTTTTGATTTCGAGTCATATGAATTCTGATGGTGATGCCATTGCTTCTGCTATAGCTATTCGATTGTTGTTAAAAAAGCTTAATAAAAAATCCGTTCTAATCTTTCATGATCAAAAAATAGATAAACGATTTGATTACCTGGCTGAGTATAGGAATATAATGCCTTATAAAAAGGATCTGAACCTGGCTGAACACCTTTCTCAAGGAAAAATAGAAAACGCCATCATTCTGGATGTGCCCGGTTATGGTCGTCTGGGTGATGTGGCTGAAATTTTGCCGGATAAAGACCATATTATCAAAATTGATCATCACCCCTGCGAAGACATTATGGGAATAATTGATTGGGTTGATGTGGACGTTTCATCGACAACAGTTATGGTGCATGAGGTGGTTGAAGTTTCTGAACAAACCATTGATTTGCCGATGGCTGAAGCTATCTTTACAGGTATTGTATATGATACCGGGCGGTTCTCCTTTTCAAATACAACAGCCCGGGATCTTTATGTATGTTCAGAGATGGTTGATATTGGTGTTAAACCATCAGACATTACCAATAGAATCTTTTTTGAAAATAGTTTTTCTGCACTTAAAACCATCGGCAAAGGTCTGTATTCCCTGGAAAATTATCTTAATGGTTCTGTGAATGTCATCTATCTGGCTTACGAGGATATGCAGAATAACAATCAGAATGAAATTGAAGAATTGGCTAATTACAGTGTGGCAATTCGTGGTGGCAAGGTAGGCTTATTCATTAGAGAAGTTGAAAAGGGGTTTCATAAGGTCTCATTCCGTTCACATTCCAATGTTGATGTTAACAAAGTTGCCAAAGCATTTGATGGTGGTGGACATGCACGTGCAGCCGGCTGCCGGATTGATGGTAAAAAGGAAGAAATCATATTTAAAATTATTGCTGAAATTCAAAAACAGATATAATTCTATATATACTAAAAATTTCCTACCTATATTACATCTTAATCTTAATCCTAATATTAATCAAAACTTAATTTAGTTGTACTTATTTGTCCAATCGGATGTAATCTGAAAGTAAAATTATAGGTATAATCAGCGTTCATAAGAGTGAAAATATTCTGAATTTTTTCTTATGATTTCATCTCTAATTTATAGGAAATTAGTCATAAATGTATTTTTATGCTATGATAGCGATAAGGGATTAGTTAATGATAAGAATAATACCAGGATTATCATATTTTCAGCAGTGTCCGAATAAAATTTTTAAATATCATTTTAACATATTCTTGCATTAATATGCATAATAAAAATTGTACGAATTTTCTTGACAGTATTTCAATAGATGTCTAAATTACATTTGATAATTAGATATTTGATATATGGTAAAAGTAAAATCAACTTACGAAACTCTCGGCTTAGAACCATAGATTTACTTTTATATTAAAATTAGAAATCCTTGCATACTTAAAATTATATAGTTCGTTTTTGAACGCAATTTTTGTTAAAAATTTTATTTAATTAATCCAGTATTTTTGGATTATATATTTGGAGAATATTGAATGGAATCAATAAATCTGCATTTATTGTCTACCTATTTGAAAAAATGGTCCTTTGATGATAATCGCATTGCATTTAACTATTCATTTTGTCATGAACATGGTTACGAGCGAAGTCGTTTTGAAACCCGTATTGGTGTTCCTGCTAATATGGCTAATGATTTCTTAAATAACGTTTATCATACAGCTAAAGAAAGATTATTAAATGGTAATAACGGTAATGAGGAACTGAGTAATTCAATAGGAAATAATATCCTTCTGGTGAATGAATCGGAAGTAAAAAGGAAACTTGGTGTATTTATTGCCAAAATAAATAAAGAATTTACCCAGAATAAAAGAAGTCGTGGACGATCCCGTATGATATCCACACGTAGTTTGGATTTTTATTACAATGATTTTGAATTTGAACCGCTTACAGACGATATAAAATTTTATGTCCATTTAAATCGCGGTATTAATAAAATGAATGGTGATTTATGGACGAATGCGGTTGATGATTTTTCACTCGCTCTGGAACTTGAACCGGATAATATTGCCGCCAATAAATACATGTCCGAAGCACTAAGTAAATTAGACCGTTATGAGGAGGCAATTAAACACCTCAAAATATCTGCAGAAGCAGAAAACTCGCCGGAAAGTTTAAGCGGACTAGCCAATTTATATATCAAATTAAATGATTTTAAAAATGCAGAAAAAGTCTTTAAGCAAATGAGTAAAAATTTTCCTGATTCTGATCTGGTTGTATTCGGTTTGGCTCAATTAAATTATAAACAGGGAAAATCTTATAAAACATTGTTAACTAAACTGGCAAAAAATAATGAAGCCTGGCTGATTGAGAAGCTTAAAACAGACTGGGAATATAAACTGCCGCAATATACAGAAGGTGAAGAAGGGATGTGGAATGCAGCAACGGCAGCCCGATATCTTGGTTTTGAGCGTCCTTATGATTTAACCCGTCGTGCATTTAATGACGAAATTCCTTCCTATTTTGATTCTGAAAAAGGTACGATTAGATTTGTTAAAGCAGAACTGGATGCCTGGGTTGAGTTAACTAATGAATTTAAGCTGGATATTGAAACATATGAAACATTTGAAGATAAATTAACAGATGAACTTATTAATCCCTGGATTTATGATTTTGCTGCCTTCGATTTATGGAGTAAGCCACTTGGTTTATTGTATATTGCTTCGTTTTTAAGAAAATATGATTATGAAATATCCTTTATTGATTGTCTTGATAAATATGCTAGTGACCAAGAATCAAATGTAAAATTAAAAAAGTATGGTACTGGTCATTTCCATCGTGAAATTGTAGAAAAACCAAAAATACTTGGACATATCAAAAAATCTTTCGCGCGTTATGGCATAACTGAAAATGCTTTTATTGCCCGGTTAAAATCACAAGAAGATATACAGGCTATTCTGGTAACTTCTTTAATGACATACTGGTATATCGGTGTAAAACGAGTTGTTGAACTTTGCCGTATATATTTACCGGATGTACCTATCATTTTAGGGGGTATTTATGCTTCATTGTTACCTGAACATGCCAAAGCTGTGATACAGCCGGATTATTTAATTGAAGGGCCAGGTGAAATAAAAATATTAAATTTATTAAATGAATTATCTGGTTCATCAATGAATTATAGAAATGTGCCAAATAAATTGGATGAATATCCATATCCTGGGTTTGATCTTATAAATCATCCAGATTATATAATAATTATGACAGCCCGTGGTTGTCCTTTCAACTGTACTTTCTGTGCGCAAAAACTCATTTCCATGCAGTTCAGTCAACGCAATCCAGATAAAGTCATCGAAGAATTTGAATATCATTTTCAAAAATTTAAGCTACCCGATTTTGCATTTTATGATGATGCTTTGTTTATAAATAAATCCAAACATATAAATGTTATCCTGGAAAGACTGATCAATAAACAATTACCAATACGGCTACATTCACCAAACGGATTATTTGCCAATTTCATTGATGCTGAACTTGCTGATTTGATGTTTCGTGCCAACTTCAAGACAATTCGACTTAGCTTTGAGACATCCAATGAAGAGCGGCGCAAAGATATGTTTACAAAGGTATCAAACGAAGGCATGATAAATGCCGTGAATTATTTAACTAAGGCCGGATTTAAAGCCAGTGATCTCGAATCTTATGTATTGATGGGATTACCAAACCAGTCCATTGAAGAAGTTATTGCCAGTATAATATTTGTCAATAATTTAGGTGTGAAAGTACGCCTGGCTTCTTTTTCACCCATCCCTGGTACGGTTGAATTTGAACGGGCAGTTGAATCTGGGATGATCGATCCGAATATTGATCCCTTGTTGACAAATAACTCGATTTTCCCTTTATACAAGAATGATTCAAAATTTGAACGATTTAAGAAAATTAAATCATTCTCCAATATGTTGAACAAATCGTCAGAAGAAAATAAATTATTGTACAAAGATAAATCCATCGAAGATGCAGTAAAAAAAGTGGTGAGAACGATTAATGAATGAGCGGAAGTACCCGGTTAAAAGGGGTGGAGAATACGAAGTAGAGATAGAAAAACTGGCCTTTGGTGGCGCAGGAATTGCTCGTATGGATAATTATGTCATTTTTGTTAAAGGTACAATCCCCGGTGATCGGGTATTAGTGAGAATACAGAAACGTAAATCCGCCCATGCAGAAGCCAGATTATTATCAATTATCAAGCCATCCGAATACCGAATACAACCTCCTTGCCCATATTTTGAATGGTGCGGGGGGTGTACCTGGCAAAATTTAAGCTATGGAGATCAGCTTAAATATAAGGCTGATATTGTGGCTGAATCGTTCAGACATATTGCCGGATTAGAAAAAATCAGTGTTCAGATGGTCATTGAGTCGGATAAATCTTTCGCCTATCGCAATAAAATGGAATTTTCATTCAGTGACAGACGCTGGTTACTACCGGAAGAACTTAATATGGAATCTGTCGATCGGGATTTTGCCCTTGGTCTGCATGTACCGGGCACGTTTGATAAGATTCTGCAGATTGATAAATGTTTGCTTCAATCGGATATAGCCAATCAAATTTTGAAATACATAAAAGAATTTGTCATTAAAAATAAACTGCAGCCATATGGCATTCGCAGCCATGAGGGATTTTTACGGTTTCTTGTAATACGTGAAAGTAGTTATGATGGAAACATTATGGTTAACCTGGTTACTGCATATAAAGATATAAAAAAATTGAAGAAATTGGCACAAGGATTGATAAAGCAATTCCCAAAAGTAAAAAGCGTTGTTAATAATATTAACAGTAAATTGGCTCAAATAGCTGTCGGTGAAAAAGAAATCGTTTTGGCAGGGGAAAGTACCATCCGGGAAAAACTGGGCAGGCATATGTTCAATATCTCCGCTAATTCTTTTTTTCAAACTAATACAGAACAAGCCGAAAAATTATACAATAAAGTACTGGATTTTGCTGAGCTTAAAGGCAGTGAACAAGTATGGGATCTGTATTGTGGAACCGGTACGATTACCATATTTCTGGCAGAGAAGGCAAAAAAAGTCGTTGGATTTGAACTGGTAGAAAGTGCAGTCAAAGATGCCCGTTCAAATACTGAATCACATGGAATTCATAATGCAGAATTTGTTGGTGGTGATTTATTATATAAACTGCAGAATATGAAGGATAATCCGGATGTATTAGTAACCGATCCGCCACGCTCCGGAATGCATCCCAAAGTTGTCGAATATATTCGTGATCTCAGGCCGAATAAAATTATTTATGTTTCCTGCAATCCTACAACTTTAGCCCGTGATGTAGCAATCCTTAAAGATGTGTATAAAATAGAAATGATTCAGCCGGTTGATATGTTTCCACAAACCTATCACATTGAAACCATTGTGAAAATGAAATTGAAATGAGTA
>JARRPN010000004.1:8910-23781 GCA_037382875.1 Calditrichaceae bacterium
GAAATTTTTAACCGTCAACCGACTCTGGCCCAGGTTAAAAAAATGAAGCGGATGCCCTTATTTGCCCTTATCGAAAATATCCGCAGTATGTACAATGTTGGAAGTATTTTCCGCAGTAGTGATGCAATCAATTTGTCAAAATTATATTTAAGTGGATTTACAGCTAAACCTCCCAGAAAAGAAATTGATAAAACTGCTTTGGGTGCAACGGAAAGCGTTCCTTGGGAATATATTAAAGATCCGATCCAGCTTATTGATGAATTAAAAAACAATAAGGTAGAAATTGTAGTGGTTGAGCATACGGATAAAAGTGTTAATTATGCAGATGTTCAGTATAATTTTCCAGTTTGTTTTATTTTTGGTAATGAAGTAGAAGGTGTGTCCGATGATATTGTTGTCCGCGCAGATAAAGTTGTGGAATTGCCTATGCTGGGTATCAAACATTCCTTGAATGTTGCGGTCGCTTATGGCATTATCATGTACAATGCATTGAATCAGTATAGGAAGTCAAAGGCTTGAATTGCTTGACATTTTTTAGGATGGCAGGTAAATTTAATTTTTATTTATTATTTCTCGTATAAGGACTTTCGATGGCAGCTCAGTTAATAAGTATCCTTAGCCAAAAAGACGAAGAAAAAGAAAAATTACGAAGTGATATTGAATCTTTTAATTATCAGGTTCATGTTTTTAATAAAATTGAAGCCATCACTAAGGAAGTTTCAACCAATCATCCTATTCTGATAATGATCGACTACAGCTCGATATTGGTGGCTGACCGGTCAAAAGTAATCAATTTATTTAAAGCCATTAAAATAACGCGCACTATAGTTTATAATGTACCTGAGGATACTGATCGCCGACTGGCTTTTTATGAGTTGGGTGCCACCAGGGTTTTCGATAAATCCTACGCTCTTGAAAACATTTTACACAGTGTTTTGTGGTTGGCCAATGTGCTATCTACATCAGATGAAAGTAAAAGACTATTTTCAAAAGGTCAGCTTGAAGACATTCCTCTGAGTACATTAATAAATACCTTAGGTAGTGAAAATAGGTCGGGCATATTAAAAATTGTTACTGAAAATAACAGTGGTAAGATATATTTTGCAGATGGTGATATTATAAGTGCAGAAGTGGGATTTCATAAAGGTGAGGATGCTATTATTCACATGCTCTTTTGGAAAAAAGGTGATTTTTCCTTCTCCTCATCTCAGAACGATGCATCGGAACGTACCATTGAAATAAGTAATATTGGTATTCAGATTATTTCCAGTTATTACCAGAATAAGTTTAGAATCAATTTGGAAAAATTGGGAAAATCGGCATCAACAGTGCGTGTTCAGAATATTGGGGATCTGACAGCAACCTTTGATGATCTTGATCCAAATTTTCTTGACTATATCAGTCGGCCTAAAACTATCAATGAAGTGCTTGAGAATCCGTTCTATACTTGCTTTGACACATTAGATATTTTAGTCAAACTCAAAGAAAGTAATTTTCTTTTATTGAAAGATTCTGCACCACCACTTGTTGAGAAAGTCATGCTTAAATCCGAGATATCCAATAACAAAGCCCAAGACGATATAGAATTTTTATTAAATTCGCAGGATGCTGATGAACTCAAAAAGAATCTGAAGCTTAAGAATGATAAAACATTTAATATGCTTTTAATAAGCAGTCAAAATTTTGCAACAACTGGTTTTATTAATGATCTCGGAAAATCCACAGTAAACATCCAAAAGAAAAAGAAATATCTGACTATCGAGGTTGCATTAGCAGAAAAAATAAATATGCTTGTCTATGCTATGCAGGTTGATAAAGAAATTATGAATACATTTAAACTTATTCCTGAAGATATTGGTGGGCAGATATTTATTATCGAACTTAATGGGGAAGTCGATTTTGAGTATATGAATTACGTCATCCGGCAGATTCATTCGATCAATAAAGCACCGACTGTTTTGGCTGTGTCCAACGCCGGTGACGCAAAAGACTTAACCAAATTGAAGTCGAAAATTAATGTACCTGAAGATGTAAAAATTATGCCCTTTGATCATAAAAACGGGCAGAAAAACATCGCCAAAGCATTAATAGCTTTAAAACCGCCGGATATGAAAGATTCAAAGTAATAAATGCAGGATTTATAATAAATGCAAGATGTATTTATAGTCAGTACAGAAGAAGAACAATTCAATTTATTTTATGGTAACTTCAGACATTTGCCGATTCATTTTTCCTGGGCTAAGGATCTTGATTCCGCTATAAAATATCTGGAACTGGAAAATCCGGCATTTGTTTTTCTGATCAGCGATGATATTGATTTATTACTTAACTGGGTTGAGAAATATAATCACCTGAAAATTAAAATACCCTTCCTGTGTTTCACCGGTTATACACATACAAAACAAAGCAAAGAATTATGGGCTGCTGGGGCCATTGACATTATCTTTTTGCCAATGAACATTAAAGAACTGGAATATACTTTAAAAACGCTTGTTATTGCCATTGAAGTGGATAAAACTCCAGGACTTGATATCGTTGAAGGCCGGTTGGAAGATTTTAATCTTGTTCATTTAATCCAGACTTTTGAAGAGGGTAAGAAAAGCGGCATTCTACTGATGGAAGACGGCATTAAAAAAGGTGAAGTTGAATTCCTGAATGGTCAGGTTGTTAATGCGGTATACTCCAATAGAGATCCGCTTGAAGCGGTCACCATTATGTCCGCCTGGAAAAAAGGACATTTTAAAGCAAAACAGGGAAAACCTACACGGCGCAAGCGAATTGCCCTGGCTAATCAGCAAGTTATTATGGAATGTCTTAATTATATTAGCATTCAGGAAAAATTACTTAACAGTTTGCCAACCAAAAATAAAATGCTGTTTCCATCACCTTTAATCAATTTTGAGGAATTAAGTCCACGGGATCGTAATCAATTACTCTCTTTTAAGGATGGAAATACTCTGGAAGGTGTTATGGAAATGTTCACTGGTAATCTGAACCAGCTGCTACGTAAAATGGATAAATGGTCTGAAAAGAAATGGCTCGTTGAAAAAACTGAATACAATGCCATTTTGAAAAAAATGGATGCAGAAGAAAATAAATCTTCATTCAAACGAATGCTTGAAAAGATGTTCGAAAAAGCAAAACCATCAAACGACGCGGGTAATTTTGAAGCCAAATACAGCTATCTTGAAAAAACCGATGTGGTTCAAACTGTGACAAAGAAGAGCAGTCAATTCAAAAACTATAAACGGGTAGGGGAATTTTTAAATCTTGTGGAGGAAGCCGAGTGATTGAAGTTCTTGAAATACCGGTTTTTGTGACAAATCCGTCTTTTAATGAAAAATATTTTGGCGGTTATCCACAACTATCACTTCCAGGCTACCAGAATAGCCAATACATAACATTGGAATTGGATAAAAATTCCATGGTAATCATTTATTTGATGGAAATTAAAGACAGCCAAATTAATACAGCATTATGTGATCGGATTATTCCTTTGTCACCATTTTGCATGATGTTACTGGATGGAGAGACATTTGTTGTAAATAATTTTCATGAAATTTATAAAGAAAGATATGAATCGCCATTGATTTGCATATATCCTAATAAAGATTCAGATTTTGACCTAACCTATGTAAAGAATGTTGTCATTCAGAATAATAAAAATTTACTGATTGATTTTGATCCCGATGACAAACAATTACTTCAGTCCATTCTGGCCAAAGCATTAAAACACATTTTTGAATTATAAGCGTATTGATATTAATCTTGCGATATAAACAAACTGCTTTAACAAAAACCTAATCAAATTATAACTGAATCCTAACAATGAGATAATAATATTCCTATTAACACATTAATTATTCTCAAACAGAGAGGAAAAAAGTGTCAAAAGGTGTTGTATATGTAGTAGATGATGAAGAAGATATTCTTGATCTGGTTGAATATAATCTTGAAAAAGAACGATTTTTAATTGAACGATTTACGACAGGTGAAGATGTATTATATGAAGTAAAGCACAAAAAACCGGATCTAATCCTTTTAGATTTGATGTTGCCTGGAATTGATGGTCTGGAAGTATGCAAGACACTTAAAAAGGATTCGGAAAATCAATCTATACCCATTATTATGCTCACAGCAAAGGGTGAAGAATCGGATATTGTCACCGGGCTTGAGCTTGGCGCCGATGATTATATACCGAAACCATTCAGCCCGAGAGTATTAATAGCCCGTGTTAAAGCTGTGCTAAGAAGAAAAGATGTAACCCGGGAGCAGCCCACTGATTCTGAAGTTGTAAAAATTCATGAAATATCCATTCATCCTGGCCGGCATGAGGTTACAGTAGATGAACAATCTGTCGATCTTACTTATACGGAATTCAGTCTTCTGTATTTTCTGGCTAAACGGCCTGGCTGGGTTTTTACACGGTATCAAATAGTGGATGCATTACGGGGAGAGGATTATCCAGTGACAGAACGGGCTGTAGATGTCCAGATCGTCGGATTGCGAAAAAAACTTGGAAAAGCAGGTAAACATATTGACACCGTCCGTGGCGTTGGTTATAGATTCAGAGAGTAGGCATGCCTTATAAACGGCTTATATTTCAGATATATCTTACATTTTTAATTATTACACTCATTTCTCTAAGTACGATTACCTGGTTTGCTCAGAATTTAGCTCGCGACTTTTATTTAAAGGAAACTTCAAGAAATCTTCAGGATTCTGCTTTATTATTAAATGAACAGGTTGTGGCAGCCTTGTTAACTGGTCAAACTGATTCATTAAAGGCTCACATTGCCCGTCTCGATCCTTTAATGAATATGCGTTTTTCGGTAATCCTTGTCGATGGAACGGTAATAGCAGATTCCAGAGAAAATCCAGACCGAATGGATAATCATGCCAGTCGCCCGGAAGTAAAAGAAGCTATTGCAGGTAGAGCTGGTTCTTCCGAAAGATATAGTTATACGGTTGAAGAAAATCTAATGTATGTTGCATTACCGGTGAGGCATAATAGCAAAATTATTGGTATTATCCGTACTTCTATTCCAATAACCGCCATTGAAAATACCTTAAGTTCAATTGTCAATAAATTTATTATTACAGCGGTTATTCTCAGTCTGGTTATCGCATCGGTTGGATGGCTGATATCCCACCGTATGAGCGCTCCATATGATGAAATTTCTAATGCCATAGAACGTATTGCCAACGGCGATTTGAATTTTCGTTTAAGACCTACAAAATCGGGAGTGATGAAGAATTTAAACGAAGCGTTAAATAAAATGATCACTCAGCTGGATGAAAAGATTCAAACAATAGATCATCAGAGCAGGGAGCAGAAGGCCGTACTGCGAAGTATGGCAGAAGGTGTAATTGCTGTGGATAGTAGTAAGAATATTATTACGATGAATAATGCCGCACACAAACTGCTCGGACTGGATACCGAGGATGTGGAAGGTAAAAAGATTAAAGAAATTGTGAAATATAAAGAACTTCGGAAGATAATCACACATGCATTAAAAACCAATGAATTAGTTGAGGATGAAATTATCATTCCTCCGGATGATCGATATGTGCAGCTTCATGGGACTATGCTCAAAAATGAAAATGGGAGTACCATAGGTGCTCTGGTTGTATTAAATGATGTCACACGTTTGCGAAGGTTAGAAGTAGTACGTAGAGATTTTGTCGCCAATGTATCACATGAAATAAGAACCCCGCTTACTTCAATTAAGGGATTTATTGAAACCCTATTAGACGGAGCAATTGAAGAACCGGAAACAGCCAAACGATTCCTTAAAATTATGATTAAACAATCTAATCGTCTTAATTCTATTATTGAAGATCTGCTGACTTTGGCCAGTATTGAAGAATCTGAAAAACGACAAGCTGTACAATTCTCCAAAGCAAAAATTAAAACAGTGATAGAAAGTGCTTTAAGTGTCTGTCATCCCCGTGCTCAGAATAAAAACATTAGCCTTACTGTTGCAGGAGATGAAAAAATTGAACTGGTGATGAATGCAACCCTGGTTGAACAGGCTTTAGTAAACCTTATTGATAATGCAATCAAATATAGTGCAGAGAATACTACAGTTGAAATTGAGAGTTCAATTGAAAAAAGCGAGTGTATAATCAGTTTAAAAGACCAAGGCATGGGAATTTCTAAAGAACAACTTCCACGTATTTTTGAACGTTTTTATCGGGTTGATAAAGCTCGAAGCAGAAAGTTAGGTGGAACAGGTCTCGGTCTTGCCATTGTAAAACATATCGCAAAAGTGCACAACGGTCGTGTGACGGTTGAAAGTAAAGTTGGCAAAGGAACCACTTTCAATTTTATTATTCCTAAGATAACAAAACCTTCAGAATAATACTTTTTAAATAACCGTTGAATTACATTGATAAATTAAAATCCCTTTTTTAACTCCCTGCGTGCTTAATGATTATTTTTGCAGTATAATAATAATCTATGCTTTGAGTTTTTTATTTTGAAACATTTATTGTGAGCGTTTTTCAATGTATTTCTGTAGATAAGATACAAAAAAATCCCGGACAAGCCGGGATTTAAATATTTACTATTTTACAGCAGTTATAGTTACCCCATAATTAAACGGATCCTCCGGTGGTCTGGAATTCCATTCTTCAAATGAATGGGAATCATCCGATTCATAAACTACAGTATAGGTGCCGGCTTTCAGGTAAATATCATCATCGAACAGTCTGTTTTTACGAGCACCGCCAGCACGATTAGTCAGACGATACGTCATTTCCCAAACGACTTTGCCGGTATTAATATCACGAATATAGGCATAATCATACATTTCTCCATGCCGACCTTCACCGATGGCATAGACATGAACCGGACCATCTTTATCAATCGTGAACTCCTGTTTTTCTCTGGCATAATCGCCCACACGGACAATTTGTGCAATCAAAGATTTATCTTTTTCTTCTGCGTAAGCCATAACATCACCATCTTTGTAATTATCATCCATCACACTTAGGGTCATGCCGTATTTCTTTTCGTTAAAAGGTGCTGATGCATTCCATGAATGATAGGCGTGAGAATCATCGGTGAGGTAGTAAGCCATGTAATTTCCGGCTTCTAAATGAACGATGCCGTCAAACATACGGTTCTTACTGGCACCCCCTGCAGGTTCAGTATCACGATAATTCATCTTCCATACTTTTTTCCGGGTTTTAACATTAACAATCCATCCGTAATCAAACATCTCATCATCGCGGCCCTCACCTATAGCCAGGACATGTATATCCAGATCTTTCTTTAATGTAAAGCCTTCAGCACGATAATCACTATTGCGGACACGAGTGAAATCGACAATCAGATGACCTGTATCTTCAATATAATCATTACCTTTCATCGTAATATTTGCGGCTTCTTTTGGATTATTCAGCCATATCGTTAAACCCCAGAATTCCGGATCATATGGCGGATACAAATTCCAGTGACGATAATGATGTGTATCATCTGTAATATAATTGATTTTATAGATGTCGGGCTGCAGCGTTATCGTTTCATGTGATTGACGATTTTTATTGGCACCACCGGCATGTTCTGACTTGCGGTAAGTTAATTCCCAGACACGATCTCTGGTTTTTAGATTTGTAATCCAGCCGAAATCAAAATCACCATCACGCCGGGCTTCACCAATGGCGTAAATATTTATTTCTGTTGGTTCGTTTACTGTAATTATGGATTGTCTGACTCTTTCCCGTCTAAGCGGGGAAAAAGAAATGAGCGCCTTATCTTTAAGTTCTTCCTGTTTTCTCAGAATATCTTCCTCATTTAATCCTTTACCTTTCCCCTCCACGCGCATGTAAAGTTTATCAAAATCATAATCATAGTATTCATCCCGACCGTCAAAGATGGCGCTGAAGACATGACCGATAAAATTTGCGAAGCCTCTATGACGATCCCAGTCCCACTCTCTGGAATAGGGGAATGCAGCGTAATAGACCTCATAAGTACCTTTTTTAAGATCAATTTTATCGGTACAACTGTATTCACGACGCCCTTCGCGGTCAATGTCACCATCTTCGGTTTCCCAGACTAATTCACGGGTTTCAGCATTAAGTATCCAGCCATAGGTGTAGGGTGTGCGATAACGGTTGCGATATGGCTGTAATCCATAAAGTTCGATAGATACGGTTTGATCATTTGATAATTCAAATCCGGCTATCTCAATTCTATCTGCCTTAATATTATTGACTTCCACAATCACATCAGCGAAACTATTCATCGTAAAAATTGCAATAAAAAATATAGCAAGGTAAATGAATCGGGAAATATTGGTTACTTTTATACGCATGGCTGCCTCCCTGAGCGTTTTAGTATTTGTGATTTCTATCATTCCTTAAAACTTACGCAAAAAGTGCAGCTATTGTTGCGATCATGGTATTGTGATGTAGGCTATATTTAATTCTTATAATAGGATTTAAGAGGTTTATATTTATATTATCAAAAATTCTCAATTACGATTGGAGTATGAGTTACGAATCATTTTATTCACCAAAACAAATGTGATTTTTAAATACAGTACTTCATTAATAAGCCCGAAAATAGGTTTAGTTTTAGTGTAAATTATCTACAGTAGTATTAGGGAAATATTTGAGCAGTATAATAGAAAAAATATTCGATTATTACACTTTGCAAATTCCTGTTTATCTCAAATATCCAATATAACAAACAGCCCCTGAATTTATTCGTGAGCTCTTAGATTAATCCACTTTTATCATCCCATGCCGATGGGCGTGGACAACTACTATGCGTCCATACCGATGGGCACAGTCTCTTTTTTAAAAGAATCTTCGTTTATTGTTACCGGGCAGAGTGATAGAAACTAAAACAAAAAGGAGATAACATGTATTATTTAAAATCACTGCTTAGTTTATTTGTAATCGGGCTTTTATTAGCAAATCCTATTTTTGCAGGAAATGAGTCCAAGTCTGGTACCATTAAAGGCATCCTTGTTGATGATGAGACCAAAGTGTCGCTGGCTGGTGCTAATGTGGAAATTCTGGATCAGGGTAGGGGCGCAGCCACTGATGCAGAAGGATATTATGTTATAAATAATGTACCTGTCGGTAGCTATGCTTTACGATTTTCCTACCTTGGTTATGAAACAGTAACCCGGACGGATGTTATCGTGCGCAGTAATCGCATAACATTTGTCAATGATGCACTTAAATTATCGGTAATGGAAACCGATGCCATTGTTGTAAGCGCCGGGTATTTTGCCAAAACCGAAGAGGAACCAACCAGTAATGTCAATTTCACTGCAGAAGAAATCCGCCGGGCTCCGGGTTCAGCTGGAGATGTAAGCCGCATAATCTACGGTTTGCCTGGAGTGGCAAAAGTGAATGATACTAAAAATAGTTTGATTGTCCGGGGTGGTTCTTCACTGGAGAATGGATTTTATGTGGATAATATTGAAATAAACAATATTAACCATTTTCCAGAGCAGGGAGCATCCGGTGGTCCCATCGGTATGCTCAATGTCGATTTTATAGAAGATGTTAATTTTTATTCCGGCGGATTCTCTTCCGTCTATGGTGATCGTTTGTCTTCTATAATGGATCTCAAAATGCGGGAGGGAAATCGTGATGAACTGGATGCACAACTGGATTTGAATTTCAGCGGATTTGGCGGCAGTATAGAAGGCCCACTTTCCGGTGGTAAAGGTTCCTGGATGATGTCAGCTCGCAGGAGTTTTCTGGATTTTATTGTCGGTGCCATTGGAGAGGACGCCACTTCTGTACCGCAGTATGGAGATATTCATGCCAAGCTGGTTTATGATCTATCCCAGACAAATCAGCTTACTATTTTAAACATTGGCGGTTTGGACGCTATAGGTGTTAATAAAGATGATGCTGTAGAAAATCAGGACAATATGTATAATGATTTTCAAATCCTGCAAAATACAGCTGGTTTGAACTGGCGCTATCTATGGAGTAAGAAAGGCTATTCTAATACGGCCTTATCTTATGCTTACACCGATTATGATTTTACACTATCCGATACCCGGCATTACATGGATACCGGTTCAGAACTCATTATTATGAAACAGAATTCTGCAGAGCAGGAGTATCGCTTACGTAATGTAAATCATTACAGGTTTAATCAGGCTAATAATATGGATTTTGGTCTGGAAGGAAAAATAGTCCGGATAAATTACAACAATTATTATGGGCCTTATAATGATTTTCTTGGGAATCCAACACCAGTTTTTACGGTAAAAGATGATCAATCTGCCGCCAAATTGCATGGATTTATTAATTACAGCTGGCAACCTCTTTCCAGATTAACGGTAAATCCTGGCATAAGAATTAGTCATTTTACTTACAATTCCAGTACAAATTTGTCACCAAGATTTTCTGCTTCGTACCAGTTAACAGAGAAAACAGCGATAAATTTTTCGACTGGAATTTATTATCAGAATCTGCCTCTAATTTTATTATCACAGGATGAAGCATACAAAGATATGAATGATCCACAGTCCTATCATTTTATTCTAGGATTGAGTCATCTGCTGACAGATAATACACGGTTGACCCTGGAAGCTTATGACAAAGAATATTATAATTTTCCGATGGATCCTGCTCAGCCTGAACTCTTTGTGATTGATGAAATTAACTATACCAGTATTTTTATCCCTCATGAAAACTTAGTGGATAACGGCCGTGCCCGTGCCCGGGGTGTGGAGTTAATGATTCAGAAAAAGCTTGCCAAAGATTTTTACGGCATGATTTGCGGTTCATACTCAAAATCAGAATATCGAGATCTTAATAATCACTGGCGAAACCGGATTGTGGATAACCGTTTTACTTTTAATGTGGAAGGCGGTTACAAACCGAATAACAAATGGGAATTCAGTATGCGCTGGATATATGCCGGTGGTGTACCTTATACTCCTTATGATGTTGAAGCTTCCGAAGCCGCACATCGTGGCGTACTTGATGAGAATCGTATTAATTTCAGCCGATTGCCGGATTACCACTCATTGAATGTCCGCTTTGACAAACGGTTCTTTTTCCAGAATACAAACATCGTTTTTTACCTGAGCGTTTGGAATATATATGGCCGAAAAAATATAGGTGTGTATTCTTGGAATGAAATTGAAAATAAACAGGAAGCCAATGAACAATGGAGTGCTTTACCTATATTTGGTATTGAATTGGAGTTATAATGAACTATGTTAGACGCCGCAATCCTAAAATCGTAACTGAAAAGTCACTACTGGATCATGTCAAAGAGGTAAGCGATGATTGTAAATGTTATGAATTTTATTTGAAAACAGGCCAGGGCAGAATTGAAGATATACTTGAAAAAGTTTTGTCTGGACGCTCAGAAAAGACAAATATGGTAAATATAGTAAGGGGCTTTATTCAATTAAAGCCCTTTTTAGATACCGAAAAAGAGGTGATATTTGGTTTTAATGCCAGGTATATGGAATGTCGATGTTCCATTTTTAAAAATACTCAGAGCAAATTTGCCTTTTATCTTTTAATTCTTTTTAACTATAACTCTAAAATAATTAAGTACTTATTTTGGCCATTCGGTTTATCGATTCGATATTATATAATTTTCCGTTTAAAGAGAGCGTTACTGCAATCTGAATGGCACATGCATTTAACCTAAAATTCTTTTCAATATTGATATAAATATTATCCATCTGTATTTTTAGCTATGAATTTCAAGATGGATATATTTAGTATTATATTTCTGCTGGGCGCTTTCCAGGGCATATTTCTTTCCATCCTGCTTTTTACCCGATATCGAAAATCGAGGGCTAATTTTTATTTAGCATGGCTTATTTTGCTGTACTCACTATTTTTAACAGAACAATTAATTTCAGGGATCGAACAAATCTCACATGATTATCCACATATATCAATGGTCTTTATGGGATTGCCTTTTTTATTTGGTCCTTTGCATTTGATGTATATTAGTGTTTTGACTGATTCCAGGATCAAATTTGCAAGACCACACTGGCTGCATTTTTTACCTTATATCATTTTTAAAATATATTATTTACAGGTATTTTTTCTATCTAAAGAGGAACTAAATAAGGTTATTGAACAAGTTGAACAAAATAATGCTCCGCTACATTTATTAATCTCTGGTTTTGCTGTGGCTATTCAGGGACTCGTTTATATGATTGTTGCTCTCTTTGTATTCAGGGAATATCTGCAAAAAATTAAGAATAGGTTCTCAACGATTGAAAAAATAAACTTGGCCTGGTTAAGGTTTTTCACCATAATGGCGTTGTTTGTCTGGATAATTGTATTTATTGAAAATATTCTTCAGATATTTTCTATCAATTTGGAATCAATTAGTTATCTCGTGCCAGTTTTAACCTCAGTATTTGTTTATGCAACAGGTTATATCGGAATGTTTAAAACAGAAATTTTTCAGCAATATAGTATCTATGATAATATCCATGATGTACAAAATTTAACTATGGGATTGGATAAACCCGGAGATGCAAATGCTAACACAGTTAAATATCAAAAATCAGGTCTGGATCCGGAAAAGGCATCTGAATTTTTGAATCAGCTTAAGAAACTCATGGAAGAGGATGAATTATATATCAATCCGGAAATCACTTTAAAAGATCTTTCCGAGCGTCTGGGTACATCCACGCATAATGTCTCTGAAGTGATTAATACCCAGCTCAATCAAAATTTCTTTGATTTTATAAATCGTTATCGTGTAGAGAAAGTAAAAAATGATTTACTGGATAAAAGTAAAGATCACTATACGCTCTATGCTATCGCTGTTGATGCAGGTTTTAATTCCAAATCCGGATTCAATGCCATCTTCAAACGTTACACAGGTCAAACACCCTCAGAATATCGCACCACGTTGCAAAAATAATTTTCTATCGATAAATCAATCCATGAATTTATTCATGGGCTATTTTGTTACATTGATATTGTTTAACTCTAGAAAACGATTCCACTCTTCAGAAAAAGATAATTTTTTATGATGTTCCTTTTGATTGCAAATATATTGAGCTACACTTGTTAGTTGAGATTCACTAACGGAGAATGCTGCATAACCGACCTGCCAAGCGAATTTTGTTGTTAAAAGATTATTCTGGTTTATCCAGTGAGATGAATTGCCTTTTACATTTTTTATAATTTCAGCAATACTTTTATTAGGATTCTGATTAAAAAGAAGATGAATATGATTCTCAGTTCCATTTATTTCAATGAATTTACAGTCAAGCTCATAAAGACAATGTTTGATATGCGAATGGATTTTTGATTTAACTTGAGGTTTGATTAGAGGTTGCCAATCTTTAGTTGAAAAAACTGTGTGTATATTCAGATTATAAAATGAATGTGCCATAATTCATGCTCCTGTAGCCCATGAATTTATTCATGGGTTATGTGAGGATATTTACATCGTTGTGAAATCGTTTAAACGATTTAAAATGTATTTGCTGCAATTCATAAAACCCACGATTGAAATCGTGGGCTATTAATAAAACCAGTAATTATCTATCCTGTTTTTCGTGTGAACGATTTGTCCTTTGGGATGAATTCAGAAATCAAATGATTGGAATGATAAATTGATATTAGTTTTTCAATAATTAGTAGAATACCAAAAAATAAGAGTAAAAAAAGACCTCCTTCTTCACCGCCTAATGTACTTATAATACCAAAAAATACAGCAATGATTAAAATTCCCTCGGTTATTGCATCACTAATACCAAAAAATGGATGTCTGGTGTAAAAGTATCCACCACCAGGTATTATAATAGATAACTTTTTTCCATCTATTTTATTTTTAAATTCCATCTGGCAACTGCCGCAACGGTCCATATCTGTTTGAAGAACCTGACCGCAACTTGGGCATAAATGTACTCTTTCCAGATATCTACCTGCTCCGGACTCATATGGCTTTGAATCCAGAATAGATTTTATTTTTTTACGATAACCCATAGGGATACTAACAAATTTTTCAGTTTTACCGTTTTCATAGGTGAAAATTAATTTAGCCATTTGTAAATCAATATTAGTACAATCCACATAATAAATCTGAGCAATTGAGCCCTTGTATTTTAAACTTGCCGTAGTCGGAATATGCAATATTCTTCTGTCTGTGAAAACCAAAAGACATCTTTTCAAATAAATAATAGCTGCACCGCTGATCAAATAATCAACAAAATTCAGGGGAGAAGCAGCTGGCGTTACTAACAGGAGAACTTCACCCTGTTCTAGAAATGGTTTAAGAAAATCAAGATAATTTAATAACTTTTTTTGTCTCTTCTCGATACTTACTTTGCTTTCACCTTTAAAATCGGTAAACATCACCTCTGTTTTTACCGGAAGTGAAAACGGAATTACGGTTGCCTGGTCCATGATTCCTGTTCCTTTTCATTAAACGGTTTTTTGATAATCAGTTTATCTTTATTTGGGATTTGTATTTTTTATAAATCAGCATGGTGTTCCATTAACTTTAATGAATCATTCACCTTGCAAAATATGTTCTGAGGTTATGTGGTAAATTAATACTCTAATCATGGTATTACAAACGGTTTAAGAATATTATGTAAATTTCAGATAATTAAATGAAAATACTGATCAGATTATAAAATAGCCTGATAATAATTTGCTCAGATTTCACCTTTTCGGAGAATAGATATAGCCTAAATGATTAACCTTACTCCGCCTAATTCTGCCAATTTATATGGAAATCGGTCACCGGGTGAACCGATAAACATAAAATTGGGTGGTATATTCCATTCTTTTGATAATTTCTTAATTAAATCCGGTCCGAATTCGCCCTGCAGTTTCACAAAATCGATATCAATTTTCGGATAGGCACGATCCAGCACTTCAATATCT
>JARRPN010000005.1:0-14286 GCA_037382875.1 Calditrichaceae bacterium
GAATAAAATGTCACACAGAGTGCAACAATCAGCCAAAAAGATTTATTAAACCTGAACATGCCTTTAAATTCCAGTTTATCCGTTTCAACAGCTTTGCCAAGAGTATAATTTTTCTGAGCATATCCTTCCAGGAAGAAATAAACAGCACCGCCAATTAAACAGGTGACAGACAAAATCATAGCAAGGAATAGCGGATTTTGCCAATCCCCATAAAAAGCATGCCCCCAGGTGGGAGAATTATCAGCAGCAACCGAACCCAGTCTGGCAATTGTTAAATTGATGCCAAAGGCAAAACTTAGTTCTTTGCCTTTAAACCATTTGGCCAGGGCTGTGGTTATGGCAACAATAAGCGGTTCAGATCCTAACCCGAGAAGAACACGCCCGCCCAACATGATGTACAAATTCGATGAAACGCCTGTTACAATCGCCGCAATTGTTGATAGAATTCCGAAATATAAAATCGATTTTTTTGTCCCATAGCGATCGATAATAACGCCACCTATCAATAATATTACGATTGCCGATATAGAATAAACTGAATACATCTGGCCAATGTTTTCATCGGTAAAACCAAGATCGGCCTTCAACATATCTGCAATTGGAGCAATGCTGTCATAAATATAGTAATTTCCAAACATGGCCAGGCTGATAAACAGTAAAACAATCCAGCGAAACAGGGCTGTTGGCTCTTTCCTTGTTGCAATAGTATCTTGCATAGTTATATCCATAAATTGTTAATAATAATTAATTATGTTGAATTAATTTCAGTTTACAAATCAGAATAAAATTAATCAAGATAAGGGTTTGTTCTTTTATCATTTTAGAATTATATTATTTGTGAACCAATTTACAACATGCCTGCAACATGGTTAAATATGCAATGATGTTATTTTAGGTTAAATACCCTATACATTTACAGATAACTTCATGAAAAATCAGATAAAAAATATTTTATTTATCATAAGTATATCTTTGGGATTGATATTCTATACCTGTGATGCACCGAGACATAATCCGCTTGATCCTGAAAATCCGGACAACAATTTAGTGATTCTCTCCGGACAGGTAAAAACCATGAGCTCACCAGAAACTCCAGTTAGTGATGTTAATGTACTTTGGCCGGATGGTAATAAATTGGATCAGACTGATAATAACGGAGACTATCAGATTGAAAACATAGTGCCTAACAATGGCTGGCTTTATTTTTCCAAATCAGGATATTTATCAGATTCGATATATATTGAGTGGAATAAACAAAAACGCCTGGATATTAATCTCGAATTAAATTCAACACCGCAACTGGATAGCTTGCTCATTTACAGTATCATTCAGAATCGTTATCAAAATTTACAGATTTTAACTTTAGGTATTGAGGCTGCTATTACCGATCCTGATAATGATATCGATTCAATTTATGTGGAAAATCCTGATCTCAAATTTAAAAACTTTTTGTTGTTTAATCCCAATTTACAAATGTATAGGCGTATTTTTTCCATGTCCGATTTAGGAATAAATAATGCTGAAGCGGTTATAGGTCATGAATTTCATATTATAGATAAAGACACCTATAATCACAGAATTCATATGGATAAAATGAGTATAAAGCGTATCATCAAAGAACAAATTAACCTAATCAGCCCTGGGAGTAATGAGGTGGTTCCATCTACTCCAACCCTTAATTGGGAACCACTTATACCAGGTTATTCACTGACTTATGACATCGAAATTTATAATACAGACAATTTTGAAGCGGAGCTAATATGGCAGAAACAAGGAGTCTCTCAAAGCACATCAACTATACAAGTAGATAAAACGTTATCTGTAAGTCCTAATTATTTTTGGGTAATCTGGTGTATCGATGAGTTTAATAATCGTTCCCGCTCAAGACCAAAATCGTTTGAGGTAGAATAGAGTGACTGTACCAAAGCAAACAAAATTTTCCGACATAAAGGGATTTAATGCAGAACAATTTGATGCGCTATTCCAAATCAGTGAATTGTTGAATGCAGTTACACTTCAAGACAATCTAATTGAAAAAGCTTTAGATCTGGTTATTGACACCTTAAAGGCAGAACGAGGCCTATTTGTTCAATATAATGAAGGCTCCAGTTTTTCGATTGTTGGCGCACGAAATATCGGTCAGGAGAATCTTGAAGATTTATCCGCATTTTCTTCCGGCATTTTACAAAAAGTAATTGATGAAAAAGAAGCCTGTATTTATCATGATGTTCAAAGTGATCCAAATTTATCTCAATTTGAAAGTGTTCAGATTCAAAAAATCAAATCCGTGATTGGTGTTCCTATTTTATATAAAGGAAAAATTTGGGGCGTCATTCTTGCTGATAGCCAATCTAATCGAAGAGAATTTACCGAAGACAATTTATTGTTTTTAAAATTCTTCGCTAATCTTGTATCGCTTGCATTAGAGAAAATTCTTGAATTTGAAAAATTGCAGGATGAAAATTTGTTGCTTCGTAACCAGCTGGATACGATGCAATCCATACCGGAAATGATCGGCCAGAGTCCTGCCATGATGCAGTTTACTACTCTGATAAAGAAGGTAGCTAAAACCGATGCCACTGTTTTAATACTTGGAGAAACCGGAACAGGTAAAGATTTGGCAGCGCGCGCTATTCATGATTTAAGTCCAAGAAAAGACCAGCCATTTCTGGCGCAGTTTTGTGGATCAATCCCTGATACATTATTAGAAAGTGAGCTGTTTGGCTATAAAAAGGGAGCCTTTACCGGAGCAACTCAGGATAAAAAGGGATTATTTGAAGTAGCTGATAATGGCACATTTTTCCTGGATGAAATCGCAGATATATCGGTTGCCCTGCAGGCAAAATTATTACGTGTTATTCAGAATCAGGAAATTATTCGTTTGGGTGATTCGGTGGTTCGCAAAGTTAATGTTCGCCTAGTCGCTGCAACAAACAAAGATTTGAAGCAATTAGTTAGGGAAGGTAATTTCAGAGAAGATCTATTCTATCGTCTCAATGTGTTTCCAATTACAGCGCCCCCATTGCGGGAAAGAAAAGCAGATATTACACTTTTAGCCGATCATCTATTAAAAAAACAGAGTGACGGACAAATTCATTTCGCACCTGATACCATCAAAAAACTGGAAAGTTTTAAATGGCCGGGTAATGTTAGACAACTGGAAAATGTTATTCAACGTTCTGTTATCTTATGTGAGGATGAAACCATATTACCTGAACACGTCATATTAGAAGAAACAGACATTGCAGAAGATCAGGAAGAGCTGACATTAAAAGAATTTGAAAAACAATTATTGGTTAGGCGATTAGAAAAATATAAGGGTAATCGTACTTTAACTGCCAAATCCTTGGGCGTTTCAGTACGCTGGATTCAATTAAAACTCAAAGAAATTGATGAATAACCAAGATCAAAATTTATTGTTCGAAAAATTTCGTATCCTGGAAACGATTAAACAGGATTCGCATCGCAGTATTTATATTGCTGAACATATTTTTTTAAACAAAAAAATCTTTTTAAAGACTATAAATAAAAAGAATTTATCTGATACGGTTCAATTGGATCGATTTATACGTGAAGCACAAATTCTAGCGAAATTGGATCATCCAAATATTATCAAAGTCTGGGATTTCGGAACCTATGAGGAATCTTTTTATATATCTTTTGAATATTTTAAAAGCCAAAATCTAAGAGGGGTTTTAAACCAGCACAATCTTAATGAAGCGAACAAATTAAAACTTATTCTGCAACTTATGACCGGATTACAATATGCCCATGACCAACAAATTATTCATCGTGATTTAAAACCTGAGAACATACTACTTGATGAACAATTACATTTAAAAATTGCTGATTTTGGTCTAGCTGCCATAGAGAATCAGGCTGGCTCCACCGAGGATACTACTATCGTCGGTACTCCGGCATATATGTCTCCCGAACAAATTCAAGGCCAGGAGTTAACAGGTCAAAGTGATCTTTTTTCTCTTGGTATTATCATTTATGAAATTTATTATGGGAAAAATCCATTCTTAGGCGCCGATACCGGAGCGACCTTGAATAATATTCTTAATTGTAATACAAAATTAATAGATTATAAATTAGATAAATTGCCTGCAAATATTAAAGATTTGCTAAAACAATTATTATCAAAAAATGTCAACAAAAGATCCAAAAAAATTAATTTTCCCGGGATTGAAATTTCCCCAAAGATAAATGATGTTAGTCCTGATAAAACTCATTCTATAAAGAGGAATGTTTTTAAATTCTGGATAGCGGCTGCTGTCTTTTCAATTATAGTAATTATTCTCTATTTTAGTTATACCCCTATACAAGAAATAATCAGAGATCAAGGTAAACAAAACGATTTAAAATTATCTGCTGTTGATAATGTTGATTCTATTAAGACTGAATCTATTGAAGACACGATTAAAGATGATAAATCCTTTGTCAACAAACCTATCACCAAGGTAGCGATGAAAAATGTACCGGAAAAAGGCAACCAAGCAGAGCAATTACCAATCGCAGAACCTTTCAATAAAGCTATGATGAAACCCGGTTTTCTGATGATAGAATGTCAACCATGGGCAGATATTTACATTGATGATGTTAAAACAGAATCTACACCATTAAAAACTCCTTTACAAATTCCAGCAGGAGAGCATCAGTTAAAATTAGTTCACCCGGAATATCCATATTTTGAAAAAATAGTAAATCTAAGTCCTGAAGAATCATATCACATTTCGGTTAATCTGGATACGACCATAGGGTATTTATCATGTCATGTTCATCCATGGGGTGAAGTCACGATTGACGGCAAACTAATTGGACAGACACCACTAAAAAATTATATTCGCCTTGAAGCTGGAAAACATAGTCTTTTAATAAGAAATCCGGGATATTCTGAATACAATAGAACTTTTATGATCCATAAAAATGATACTGTTTCATTCAATATAGACCTGGGTAGACGTAACATTACTAAAACAGCGGATTCAAGCTAAATATTGGCATAAAAATTGTCCATAATTAAATTGAAAAATATGTTAAAATAGTGAACTTTATGAAAAAAATTAAATATAGATTATTTATAATTTTCTTTATAGCCATAACAAGCTTGTGGGGTCAAGAATGGGAAGTTATAAGTGAGATGCCTATTCCTGTCAAAGGTGCTCAGGCTATTGTACAAAATTCACTGGTTTATATAATAGGTGGTTATTCGGATTCGACTTTTAGTCCTATAAATAAAATTCAGATATTTAATCCACAAGATACTTCCTGGATAGTAATCGAAGATACTCTAAACGTAAGTCGATATGGGCATGTTGTAGTAAAAGACAAAGACAAAGCATGGATCTTTGGCGGCGGCTCAACAGAAGATAGTCTAGATAAAAGTCTTGAATCATGGGATTTTATTACCTCACCTAAAATAGTAGAATACGATCCCGTATTCAATCGACAATTTGCAACTGCTCAAATTTTTGACAATCTCCTATATATATTTGGTGGCTATAGTACAGAAGTGGTTGAAGATTCAAACAAAATTAACTATATGATTGTTTACGATATTGAAGGCAAATCATTTGTCTATAGCGATGCTCAGGATTTTGTAGCTGAGAATACACCTATCCACCAAATGTCTGCAAAATTGGGAAATAGTGTCTTTATTTTTGGAGGGGATATCTGGGGTATAAGTCGAAATATTTACTTATATGATGTCTCAGAAAACGCTTTTACAGATTTAGGTAATCCTCTTATTAACGCCCGCGCAGGGGGGTCTACAGTTGTTCTGGATGAATCAACTATTGCGTTAATTGGAGGTTATAATGAAGTAGGCCCAATGGCTTCAGTGGAGGTGCTCTCCATTGAATATAATTATATCCATTCTCAAGAAATTACCGAAAAACCTTTAAATTACGCCAGATCTGAACCTGCAGTTGTTAAGGTGGATTCTTTTGTCTATGTGTTTGGCGGAAAAGACAGCTTCGATAACTGCATTCCATTTGTAGAAAAAGCTTATATTGAAACGCAGTCAGCGACAGTAATAGAAAGTAAAGATCGGATCAATCCTGTAAATGACTTTGAACTCTTCCAAAACTATCCTAATCCGTTTAATCCGGCAACAACAATTATATTTAGTAACCAAGAATCAATGCAGATAAATCTGGATATTTATTCAATCAATGGTTCCCATATAAAATCACTGGTAAATGGTTATTTAAATGTTGGAAGCCATCAAATTATTTGGGATGGGACTGATAAAAATAACAATCCTGTATCAAGCGGTGTTTACTTTTATAAATGTGATAATGGTATTATGTCAGAAACTAAACGCATGATTCTGCTGAGGTAAATGGATGTACCGATTCCTTTGGATATTATACATACTCTTTCTGCTATTTGCGTTTGCTTCTGCTCAACATCATTCTCATGCTGTTGATGATGTTGCGACACCATTCAAATCCTTTAAATATTCAGAAGTGGTTAGCTTGGCTGACAGCATATTATCACAAGATAGTCTGCTTACATTAAATGAATTATTAGAAATTTATCGAATGAAAGCTCTTTCTCATTTCTCTCTGGGAGAAGAACTCTACGCTAAAAATTGTTTTACTGAAATATTAGAAATAGACCCAAGATTTAAACTGGATCCGGTGCAAAATTCTCCAAAGATAATATCTTTTTTCAATCAAATTAAATTGGATTACCTGCAGAATAAAATCACAACAAATGAGACTACACCTGTTGAGCAGATTAATGAACCTATAAAGACAAACTTTACACTTTATCCACAAAAAAGTATGAAAAACGCTGTGATAAAATCCATAGTACTTCCAGGATGGGGACATTTATATCTGGGTAAAAAGAAGTCCGGTATTTTGTTAATGATGGGTTCGGCGGTCACACTGCCCTCTATGATCTATTTTATATTTGATACGAATCAAAAAGAGAAGGATTATCTTAACGAGACAAATTTAGATGCACTTCAAACAAAATATGATGACTACAATCAATCTTACAAAATACGAAATGGTTTAATCGCAGGATATTCCTTAATCTGGTTATATAGCCAGTGGAATTTATTTTCAAGTGATGGCACAAACCAGCAATTAATGTTTCAGCCAGGCATTATAAAAAACAGTAACGGCCAAACTGTCTGGATTGCTCAGATTAAATACAAATTTTAACCTGCAGATTATTCGTTAAACCCGCATATTTTTCGCAGTCACTAGTATTTTTGAAACTTATTAGCAATAATAAAAAAACTCTCAAACTAAGTATGTAAATAATTTGAGAGTTTTATTTATCAGTTCTGTCGTAAAAATAATTGACTACTTATAGCCAAAAAGTATCGAATAGATTATCAGAAGTATGAGAAGAATACCAATCGATAAAAAAGTAAATCCTATAATCTTAATTAATTTTTCTCTACCAGGTGAAATATAATCGGTAACTATTCTTTCTTTAAGTTTACCACTTTCTTTCAATTCTTTGTATTCACGCGGACGATCCTTTTTATATTCTTCCAGAGGTACTAATCCTGTAAAAATAACTTTATCCATGGGGAATGCTTCCGGCCTCAGATGGGTATTGAAAAAATGAATAGTAAATATAAAACCTACCGCCAATAACGCTTCGTCACTATGAATAATAGTAGCTACATTAATCAGCCAGCCGGGCACAAATATTGTAAAGAATTCCGGGAACCAGAGCATCAATCCGGAAAATCCTATAATAGCTACACCCCAGAAAACGGCAAAGTAATCAAATTTTTCCCAGTAGGTCCATCGACTATAATCCGGGCGTTTTCCTTTTCCAATAAACCATTTGATAGTAGCCCAGAAATCTGATAAATCTTTCAAATTGAACATCATAGAATTTGGACCGAAAATCAATTGCACAAATGAAATATTATCTTTTTTCTTTTGACGTAAAATTAAAAAGATATGTGTAAAGAAATATCCGAATGTTATAATCGCGGCAAATCTGTGAATAACACCAGCAACCTCAACACCACCGATTAAATCAGCCAAAAAGCCTGCCCAGGCCATCCCCGAAAATTTAAGCATCATACCGGTCAAAGCCAATGAAATAAAACTTACTATCACAAACAGATGGGTAATTTGATGTGAAGGTTCAAACCGTCTGAAATAAACTTCATCTTTGTGTTCTTTATGATATTTTTTACGATCCCGTAAATGTCTGAATGAACGCGGCAGCCAGAGAATGGTATGTATTCCGAAGAATGTAAACACACCAATTAACAAGGAAGTCATCGCCCAGTAAGTATAGAATAAAATCGGATATTTGGCACGGTCATGGTGCGTGGCATGTGTCAGGTAACCTGTAAAACGCTTATTGGCATCTTCATGACATTTTTGACATGTGCTTACAATATTATGTAATCCAACACTGGAATTCGGATCGCTAGCAGGCAGAATTAAATGAGCATTATGACAATCTGAACATTTTGCAGATTTTAAATAACCCAGTTGGTATGCTTTACCATGCATGGTTTCCAGATAGGTTTCTGAAAGATCTGTATGACATTCACCGCACTGACTGGTAACCTGCACCATGAACTCATCCATGCCGGTTTCTGTAATATGATGAGAGGAATGGCAGTTTGTACAACTCGGCAATTTTGCCATTTCCTTTTCTTCAATCGAGAAATGGATACTTTTCGTGTATTCTTTATAAATCCCTTTATGGCATGTTGAACAGGTAGCCGGTACATTTCTAGGATTTACCGAAGACCGGGGATCTTTATGGTTTAACACCATATGACTGGTATGACAATCTGTACAAATAGCACTTGGAAGTAAGCCTGCTTCTTTTAATTTACGACCATGTACACTCTGTGAATAATCAACCAGTGCATTCTGTTCCGAAAGCATTTTTGTTTCTTCAAGATTGCTATCTGCTGAGTGGCAGTCACCACATAGTTTAGGAACAGAAAAGCGATACGTTTTTGCTGTTTCATCCAGATGTGATTTTGTTGTGTGATAATCATGACAGGTTAAACAGGTTGGTACATCTTTATTTCCGGTTTTGGCATGTTCACCATGACCGCTTTTGGCATACTGTTCAGATATATCGGTATGGCAGCTGGAGCAATCAACCTTCCCAACCGTTGCACAGGGACGATGTAGTTTAGGATTAACATCCGTATGGCATTTAACACATGTAACGGTTCGGTGAACCGATCCGGATAATTGATCTTTTGTTACTAAAAGAGAAACCTTTTTACCATCCACTGTTTTATGTACATCTGGTTTATCATGACATTTGAGACAAGCCTGGTCTGCCAGGTTTAATGCAATCGATGATTTGCGCGCCTTATGCGGTAAATGACAATCCGTGCAGGCTGGAATAGCTCCTGGATCTTTCTCCCACTTTTCACCTTCAATGACTTTTACATGCACATCTTCAATTCGTGAATGGCATTTCATACAGGTTTTGGCAACATTTCGTGTTGCTATCGAAGATTTTGAATTGGTATGCGGAAGAATTTGATGGCTATTATGACAATCAATACACGTGGCAGTAACCGTTAAACCTTTTTTGAATAAACCTTCGCCATGTATACTCTGGCTATAGTTTTCCAGAATATTATGTTCATTTATATTATAAACCCTTGCAACAGGTGCTCCTTCACGATGGCATTTCCCACATAAAAACGGAACATTCATTTTGTATGAAGGCGAGTCCGGATTATTAGGTGAGATTATATCATGCTTACCGTGACACTCTGTACATTTGGGTGCATAAGCCTGACCCTGATTAAAGGCCATACCGTGAATACCGGAATCATATTCTAATTGTTCATCATCATGACAGTTTCCACAAAAAACAGGTTTCAATATTTCAGGATGAGGTAAATCATCGGGATCAACATCGCTATGGCAGTCAATACATTCAAAATCTTTATGAATAGAGTTTTTTAGAATGGATTCATCAACAAAGACTGATTTCGGTTTCGAACCGGATTCGGAAACCAGATCAGGATCTTCATGACACATAAGACAGTCTTCATTATCTGCAAGAGCAAAAACGGGAAATAATAGAAAAAGGATTAAAAATAAGCGACGCATCTTTTCCCCCATTATGAAACTAATTTATTCAATATATAAATTAGTTATAAAACATAGTATTATTCAATAATTATTTATACTTTATTTATCGGCAACTGCTCTTTAGATTTTAGATTTTTTTCATACTCAAGTGGATGATGATGTTTTAATTCATCTTCTGTGATTTTTCCATCCATCCATGTTGTACTCATTGGATATTTTTCCGGATGGAATATGACAAAAAACCAGTGCCAAACTAATATGGCCAAAGTAGCCAACCAAGCTTCATAATAATGGATAATTTCAGCTGTTTCGAACGTCCATGATGGCAAATATCTCATAAAGAATTCAGGAAACCATAAAACAAATCCACTTGCTCCCATCACAATCACTCCCCAGATTAACGCCAGATATTCAGCTTTTTCACCATAATCATATCGAGCATACTGTGGTTTAGTTTTACTGAAGCCGGTATAAAATAAAAGGTTTTGCCAAAGATGAATTAAATCATCCCTCACGGGAATAAGCGCAAAAAAATCTTTACGGCCTTTCTTAGTTCCAATGAAATAAAATAATTGAATTACCGAGATTGCAATCATGACGCCAGCTGCTATACGGTGAACCAGAGATCTGACAGGTTCATCCATACCAATATATAATAATGCTTGAACCCACCCGGCATCAGGAAATTTAAGAGCAAAGCCAGTTACAACCAACGTCCCAAAGCTCAAAAACATGAGCATATGCTGGTACACTTCGAAAGGCTGGAAACGTTGGTAGGTTTCTCCATATTTTTTTGCATTTTTCTTTTCACGGATATGATAAGATATGATAAGTATATTATGAAATAACATCCCACCGATTACAATGATAATCATCCAGGTATACATGATACGGAAAAAATAAGCAACGGGATTCCTAGCTTTCTGATCTTTCGGATGTACATCAATTTGTGCAAAACTAGGTGTTACATTGTTATGGCATTTACCACAGGTATTAACCAGATTCGATTTATAAACACTAGAAAGTGAATCACTACTGCTGCGTATAGCGTGTATTTCATGACAGCTTGTGCATGTTGCAGCCTCAGGAGAACCCTTTAAAACAGCCAGACCATGATAACTTTTCATATAACTTTCAATACGGTCGGGATCTAATCCAAATCGGGTCATCATAGTTTCTGAAGAATGGCATCCAGCGCATATTCTTGTTGATTCGAGTCCACCACTGCCATATCCGTCAGAACGGGTTTGTTGTTTAATTTGGTGCTCACCATGGCAATCGGTACAGACCGGAGCTTCCCCATGTCCTCTTACTAGCGAACTCCAGTGAATACTTTCATGATAATTATCTCTTTCTTTATCATGGCATTTACCACAGGTTTCGGGAATGTTAAGTGTGTTCAAAGGTGCATTTGGTTTAATCG
This sequence comes from Calditrichaceae bacterium, assembly GCA_037382875.1. GTDB lineage: Bacteria > Calditrichota > Calditrichia > Calditrichales > Calditrichaceae > JAFGKZ01. The sequence continues at coordinate 11,494 of JARRPN010000005.1, forward strand.
CTGGCTGTATATTATGATAACCATGGCAATCCGTACAAGTAGCTGCTTGCGATTCTGGATCAGCTTTGATGCGCAAGCCATGAACACTGTTTTCATATAATTCAACCCGGTTAATATTTCTTGAACCTAATAATTGATTAATTACCGGTTTGGTATGACAGTTACCACAAGTGTGAGCAAGATTTGCATGATAGGTTTTAGATTCCGGATCGTCCGAGGGCCGAATATCATGTTTACCATGACAATCCGAACAGGTTGCAGCCAGTTGAACCCCTGCCAAATGGGAAGTACCGTGGATACTACCTAAGTATTCTTCCTGTACATCTTCATGACAATCCGCACAGAGCATTTCACCAACAGAGCCCTCATCCGGATGATCATCAATGGAAATCTGGTGACAATCGGTGCAGGCAAAATCCTGGTGGATAGAATTTTCAAACATATCCTCGCTCACATAGAGAGAAACCTCTATGGAATCATCAACTATTTTGGTCAAATCTTCGTCAGAATGACACGCTAAACAATATTCATTATCCTGGGCGATAACAGAGGATAGAAAAAATAATACAAATAATAATACCTTCAATGTAAAAACCTCATTTAGTGATGACATGACTCACATTTTACATCACCGTCAACATGGCAAACGGAACAATTCTCAAATTTGTTTGAGCCTTTTGGGCATGCAATGATCCATTCCATCCATCGAGTGAATTAGTAATCGTTATAATATAGTTAACTTAAACGCGGCATTCAACACAATAATCAGTTTGATGACAGCTGGAGTAATTACTCCAATTAACATTCAAACTTATAACATGATTAGTGATGAATTCAATACGATGGTTATAGATATTCAGATATTCCCCCTGGCAACAATTAATACAATAAATTTTTCTAAAAATAGAAATACAATTCATTCCAACGTTAGTGGCAGGACTCACATCCTATTGCGATACCGTTTTCTCCACCATGACATTTATTACAGGTCAATGCATCATGATTTTGAACAAAAGTACCATGTGAAAATGTACTATCAAATTCAGCCCAGCCCGGCGGATGTGGATAACTGGCATCGTTAGTCTGGTTATGGCAATCCATGCAAAATGTACCGTCCTCCCCATTATCCGTATTTATCCCATGACAGGACCGGCAACTGACCGCTCCAACTGTTTGCACTTTAGCCGCGTGAAATACTGTTGCATTGACATCCATCCAGCCATCCTCATGAGCAGTACTTGCTAATGGAGTTTTTTCACTGGAACAAGCTACAAACAACGTTATAGCTATAAATAATATGAAATACAAAACCAATTTCATAAAACAACCTCTTTATACTGTACAAAAATTCTTTAACTACCTATTAACTTTGCCGTTTTTCACAAACTTAATTTCCATGACAAGTTACACAGACAACATCTGTATAAGCATCGTTATGACAAGACATGCAATTGTCAAAATCAAACCTTGCTTCTTTTGCATGCCGACCGCCGTTTCCTTCTATGCGATTTGACCAATTTACATAACTATGATTTTTAGGCATGACCATCTCGGTTCGATGGCAATCAAGGCAAAACATCTGTTCCTGATGACAGGTTAAACAATTTTCTTTATTTCCTTTGGCAATAATACCATGATTGTTACGGAAATTTAACGGATGTACCTCCCGATCAAGATTGTCTCCCTGATGACAATTTTGACAATAATTCTGCTGATGGCAGTGAGTACAACTTTTCTCTGCTAACTGGGCGTATGGACCATGATCCTTGCTCCAGTTTACTTCATGATCAGCTGGGCTGAAATCCATGGAAGGTTCATGACAAACCAGGCATTTTTCTTGCTCCTCAGAATAGTCTACCGGATTATGACAGGAACTACAATTTCCAGCAGCCGGAATGTGAAATTCACCAACCTGTACTTTTTCATTAATTCCCTGATGGCAGGTTAAACAATCCGATCCGGATTCCAAATGTGTTTTGTGTGAAAATTTACTTTTGTACTTAGGTGGACGTTCTGCAGTACCCGGTTCATCTGTATTGGTATGGCAATAGCCACATTCTGTATCATCTTCATCATGACAATCATAACATGTGGCCATTTCCGGGAACAGGTTATCAGAGGACAATAAACTTGTCGTTGTAATACTGTGGCAATTATCACATTCTACACCAACTTCATCAATGTGATATTTATGTGAAAAAATGATTTTATCAGGATCCTGTGCAAATATTAAAGTTATTAAACAAAGGGTTGATAAAACCAGGATTAAAATAATTCGCTTCATACCGAATCACCTTTTACCAGATATAATGAATATGATTTAAAATCCGTTGATCGGATTCCGTAAACTTATTGTTTAACCATTGGTATTCAAGGCTAAAACGCCAATGCTTGGTATAGTTATATGCAACTCCAACTGCATTCGCTAGTTGATTCTCATAATCAAAGACTTCTTCGAAGCGGTAGCGTGAATAGTCAACGCTAAGTGAGGTTATCAAATCCGGGATAATTTCATAGCCATAATCCAGCATTACTCCTAACTGTTCTCCCAAATCACCTGTTTCATACACCATGCCGAGTGATCCATTACGATCATTCAACGATAGGATCATTCTGTTGCCATAACCTTCTTCCAGTTGAACTCCCTGGAAGGAACCATTGATAGAATATACATCAGTAATTGCATATGCAAGGCTTAAACCAGCTAACTGATACTGGCTTACATTAAATATCTGAAAATAGGAATCGCCATAAACTTGGGGGTATTGTTGTTTCAAATACGCATTAACACTT
>JARRPN010000006.1:0-13857 GCA_037382875.1 Calditrichaceae bacterium
TCCGGATGATATAAGAACGGCTGTACGGAATAACGGTGGCGGACACTGGAATCATTCCTTCTTCTGGAATGTTATGGCTAAAAACGGAGGCGGTCAACCCAAAGGTGATCTAGCTGATGCAATCAACAAAGCTTTTGGTTCATTCGAGCAATTCCAGGAAAAATTTGCAGGCGCCGGTGCTACACGATTTGGTTCCGGATGGGCCTGGCTGCTGGTAAACGGCCAGGGTGGACTATCTGTAGTTTCCACCCCTAACCAGGATAATCCATTGATGGATGTTGCAGAAGTTAGTGGCACACCGATTCTAGGAGTCGATGTTTGGGAACATGCATATTATCTAAAATATCAGAATCGCCGCCCGGATTATCTGAAAGCATTTTTTAATGTGATTAATTGGGATGCGGTTTCGAAAAATTATTCTGATGCATTATAGATTTTGAATGAGTTTTCCGGTTGTCCGGAATCTCATTTTTAATGGTACAAAATTCCCTGTATATATATTAATTATGAATAGGGAGTTTAACTTGCAAATGCTGAAAATAATATTTAAATTCAGCAGTTGTTCGGTTTAAAGTGGGTCTTCGTTGCCCACTTTTTTATTATATAAGGAGCTTAACAGCTTGCAGGAAAAAATTGAACAGCTGGCAAAGCAGGCCTGTGATAGATTGAAATTATTTTTTGTTGAAGCTCGAATTCGAGGTGACCGGCGCCAGCCAATCTTTGAAATATATTCTGATACGGAAACAGGGATCACACTTAAACAATGTGAACTGCTCACTCGGGAATTGCAGGACTATATTGATATGGATGACTCTTTTCCTGGAAATTATCGGTTGAATGTATCGTCTCCTGGGTTGGATCGTCCTTTAGTACAAGATTTTGAATTTAAAAGGAATATTGGCCAGCAGTTGATTATTAAACTACAATCGGCAGAAAAAAATACTGAAAAAATTGGTGAGCTGATCGATTTTGATGATTCAAATTTGCAACTGTTGACAGATGGAAATACGGTATCAATAAATCGGTCTGAAATAAAAGAAGCAAAAGTTAAAATAAAATGGTGATTTTGTGGAGGCAATAGGGCTTTATGAATAATGAGATAATGGAAGCCATTACTCAAATCGCAAAAGATAAAAAGATAGAAAAAGAAAATTTGCGGGATATCCTGGAAAATATATTTACTTCAATGGTTGAAAAGAAATATGGTACCGCTGAAAATTTTGATGTTATCGTGAATATTGATAAGGGTGATATTGAAATTTTCCAGGAAAAGACGGTTGTCGATATAGTTGAAGATCCTGTATCCGAAATTGATCTGGAGTCAGCATTAAAAATTGATCCTGATGCTGAAGTTGGCGAGGAAGTCGTTGAGGTTATCGATCCGGCAGAGTTTGGTCGCCGGTTAATTGTAACTGCAAAACAAAGTCTGAATCAAAGAATTCGCGATTTTGAACGTGAAAATGTCATGGAAGAATATGCTAATCGTATTGGTGAAATAATTATAGGAGACATACATCAGATTCACAAAAAGGGCATCTATATCAATCTGGATAAGACGGAAGTATTATTGCCGAGAGAAGAACAGATATATAATGAACGTTTACGCCGTGGCGAAACTGTTCGTTGTTTAATTAAAGAAGTGAGAAATCAGGGACGAGGGCCGGAAATTATTGTGAGTCGTGCGGATAAACAATTTTTAGTTCGATTATTTGAGCTGGAGGTACCCGAAATCTACGATGGTATCGTCGAAATCAAACGCGTGGCACGTGAAGCCGGAGATCGATCAAAGATAGCTGTTGAGTCTATTGATAGAAGAATTGATGCAGTTGGCGCCTGTGTGGGTATGAAAGGTGTTCGTATTCAGGCTGTAGTACGCGAACTAAATAATGAAAAAATTGATATTTTAAATTTTTCGAGTGAACCTGAAATTTTTATTCCGAGGGCACTGACTCCGGCAAAACCCGTAAAAGTTATTGTGAACCAGGAAGATCAATTGGCTGTAGCTATTATCAAAGATGATGAGATGTCCTTGGCGATCGGTCGTAATGGACAGAATCTGCGATTGGCAAGCGAAATAACCGGATATCAGATAGAACCTATAAAAGAATCCGATTATGAGGCTGAAGGTACAGCTGTTACAACATCAATAGAAGACGTAGATGAATTAACACCAAGTATTAAGAAAAAATTAATTGATGCAAGTGTCTTCAAAGTAATAGATGCCAAAAATTTGGGTGAAGATGGATTGTCGGAAATCCCGGGTCTCGGTCCTAAATCAGTAGAAAAAATATTAGATGTTATTCAAGAATATTTATCAAAGAGACAGGAAGTAGAAGAAGAGGAAGAGTAATCCTTTCAATCTTGAAATATAAGAAAGGTTTTTGGAGTATAAATGGCGGTTTCTGGAAAAAAATATAAAATATTTAAAATTTGTAAAGAACTAAATCTCGGTCATGAAACCATATTTAGTTATCTTGAGCAAAACAAGATTAAGTATAAAGGCGCTGGCCCGAATGCTTTTGTTGGAGAAGATATATATCTTGAATTGCTAGAACGTTTTGCTACCGATAAACAAAAGGCTGATACATTAAAAGCAAAACGCATAAAAGATCAGGATGGTGTTGAGATTCCTGAAGAAGAGCAGGTAGCAGAAGTCCATGATGAATCAGCTTATATGCAGGTCTTAAAACAGTCTATAGTTGATGGTGTAGAAGCATTGGCCAAATCAAAAGATGAACCACCTGTTCGTAAGAAACCTAAACGTGTCATAAAGAAAAAAGAAGAACCGTCCAAACCTATTGAGAAAGATACAAAGGAAATTAAACTTCCAGCAGAAGAAAAAGAAATTGCGAAAAAAGTTGAAGCAGAAGAAAAACAGAAACCTGTAGAAGAGGAAAAGAAGAAAGAAGTTAAAAAAGATAAACCGGTTGAAGAAGAACAACCAAAAGTTCAACCAGCTCCTGAAGCAATTGTTGAGGATAAGGCAGGTAAAGGTAAGAAAACAAAATCTAAACCTGAAAAGGCTAAAGATTTTGAAGACGAATCCGGGCTCTCGGATAAAGAGAAAAAACGTCGTAAGGCTATGGAAATGATCCGCAAAGATAAAGATGTCAAACGTGGCGGAAAGATTGATCTTTCACGATTAGCTGAACTTGAAGGTGGAAAAAGAAGAACAAGACCCAAAAAACCAAAAAGAAAAGAAGTCGATTTAAAAGAAGTTCAGAATACGGTTAAAAAGACACTGGCTTCCATAGAGTCGCGGGGTAAGAAGCCGAAAAAACATCGTAAGGTGAAGACCGAAGATGGTGAGATTGTTGAAGAAAAAGTAATTAAGGTAACGGAATTCATTTCTGCTAATGACCTTGCAAATTTGATGGATGTTTCTGTATCCGAAATTATTACAAAGTGTCTTGAGCTTGGTCTTGTAGTTTCCATTAATCAACGACTTGATTTAGATACGATTCAGCTGCTGGCTGAAGAATATGGTTATGCTATTGAAGAATCAGAAGTTACTGAATTTGTTGAAGAAGAATTTGAAGAGGAAGAAGATGATGAAGCCAATCTTGAACCACGGGCACCCATTGTAACAATAATGGGCCATGTGGATCATGGTAAAACTTCATTGCTGGATCATTTGCGTCAAAGTCATATCGTAGATGGGGAAGCTGGGGGTATCACTCAGCATATAGGTGCTTATGAGGTAGACTACGAAGGCAAGAAAATTACTTTTCTAGACACTCCGGGTCATGAGGCTTTTACTGCCATGCGTGCTCGCGGAGCTCAGGTTACGGATGTGGTTATTTTGATAATTGCTGCTGATGATGCTGTAATGCCTCAGACAGTTGAAGCACTAGATCATGCCAAAGCAGCCGGTGTAAAAATTGTGATTGCTATTAATAAAATTGATAAGCCAGGTGCAGACCCTGAAAAAATTAAACAACAATTAGCAGATCGTGATGTTTTGGTTGAAGAATGGGGAGGTACTTTCCAGTGTGCAGAAATTTCTGCAAAGAAAGGCCAGGGGATTGACAATCTGCTAGAAAAAGTACTACTGGAAGCAGAGATGCTGGATGTTAAAGCTAATCCCAAAAGAATGGCTTCCGGTTTTGTTATTGAATCACGGCTTGATAAGGGTAAAGGTGCCATTGCTACAGTTCTGATCCAGAATGGTACATTGAAGGTTGGTGATAATTTTGTGGCTGGTAGTTATTATGGTAAAGTTCGTGCACTGCTAAATGAAAAAGAAGATCGTCTGAAAAATGTGGGTCCAGCTCAACCAGCTCTTGTTGTTGGTTTTATGGGAGTCGCACAGGCCGGTGATCGGTTTATGGTAACCCGGGATGAAAAAACAGCCAGAGAAATTAGCAACAGGCGTCTGCAGCTCAAACGAGAGCAGGATGCAAAGCAGCATAAATTAAAAACGTTAAGTCAGATTTCTGAACAAATTAAATCTGGCGGTGTCAGTGAATTGCCGATTTTAGTTAAAGCGGATGTAGATGGTTCTGCTGAAGCATTGGCCGATTCACTTATCAGTTTAAATACGGATGAAGTTAAAGTTCAGATCATACGTAAAGCGGTTGGACCAATTTCAGAATCAGATGTGCTTTTAGCTTCAGCCTCCAATGCCGTTATTATTGGTTTTCATGTACGGGCAAATGCAAAAGCGCGTGAATTGGCAATTACTGAAGAGATTGATATCAGACTGTACCAGGTTATTTATGATGCTATAAATGATATCAAGCTCGCTCTGGAGGGTATGCTGGCACCGACGGTAGAAGAAAATATTTTAGGTCAGGCTGAAATTAGAGATACCTTTAAAATATCACGCCTGGGTGTAATAGCTGGATGTTATGTTATATCGGGTAAAATTTTAAGAAATAATAAAGTGCGTCTGATTCGCGATGATGTAGAAATTTATAAAGGTAATATTGCCTCGCTAAAACGTTTTAAAGATGATACACGTGAAGTAGCCAGTGGCTTTGAATGCGGTATCCAGATTGAAGGTTATAACGATCTTAAAGTTGGCGATATTATTGAATCATACGAACTTTCTGAGGTGAAGAGGCAGCTAGCATAAAAAATGGTCGTCGGTGTCCTCAGTTTGGAAATTCATATCCTTAACAGTTTATCCCTTAAAGATAAACGTATGGTTTTGAATCATATTAAGGATCGAATTAAAAATAAATTTAACGTATCGGTCGCTGAGATTGATTATCAGGATAAGTGGCAACGGTCTTTGATAGGAATAGCATTGGTTACGTCTCAAAAAGGACATGCAGAAGAAGTGTTGAACAAAATATTTCATTTTCTAGATACAGATGATAATTTTGAAATTGCACAGTATAGTATCGATTATAAATAATGGCAGAAAACAGAAGAATAAACCGCTATGCAGATTCAATTAAGCGGGCATTGAGCAATATAGTTGAATTTAAATTGAATGATCCTCATAAGGGGTTTGTTACACTGACGCGTGTGAAGGTTTCGCCTGATTTAAAGATTGCTTCGGTGTATTACACGGTTCTGGGAGATGATTCTCAGAAGGATAAGACTCAGGCGGTGCTTAAAAAATCGATTCAGTTCTTACGAAATGAATTAAAACCTTATATTACATCCCGTTGGCTTCCGGAATTACGTTTTTTCTATGATGATTCGATGGAACGAGCAGATCGTATTAATGAACTATTAAAACAGATTAAAGATGATCCCAATTCTTCAAAAGACGAAGCCGCTACGGAAGAGTGATTTATCTGATGCTTTTGTGGTTTTGATCAATAAAGAAGAAACCTGGACGTCATTTGATGTCGTAAACAAGCTCAGGTATTTTTTGAAAATAAAAAAGATCGGACATGCTGGAACTCTGGATCCTTTTGCAACGGGATTATTGATAATTGGCGTTGGAAAGGGAACAAAAGCGTTGCAGGAATTTTCCGGGCTTTCAAAGAGTTATCAGGCGGTTATTCGATTTGGTGTTGAAACAGATACGCTGGATAGAACAGGAAAAATTATTGCAGAAAGAGCAGTTACTGATCTAACATTTGAAAAGATTGAGAATGTAATAGAAGATTACAAAGGCGAAATTGAACAACTGCCGCCAATGTATTCTGCGAAGAAAGTGAATGGAAAACGGATGTATAAGCTGGCCAGAAAAAATCAGGAAGTTGAGCGAAAACCTGCAAAGGTTACAATACACCGTGCAGATATTATTGGATGGAAATCGCCTGTTTTAAAAATGGATTTGAAAGTATCGAAAGGAACATATATTCGTTCCTATGCTGATGATATTGGAAAAAAGATGGGTTGTGGTGCACATTTGCAAGAATTAAAGCGGACAGCCATCGGGACATATAAATTAGAAGATAGTTACTCATTATCTGAATTTATGAATTACTGGACTGAACACTAAAATTTATGGAAATTATTACCGGGTTAGATCATCTAAAGTCAGATAGTACATGCGCCGTAACAATAGGGACGTTCGACGGCCTGCATCTTGGGCATAAAAAGATCATTGAAAAATTGAACAGCATTGCCAGAGAAAAAAATCTCTGTTCAACACTGGTTACGTTTGATCCTCATCCTAAAATTGTATTGAAACAAAGCGATGATTTTCATATTTCGATTTTAACAACATTGGATGAAAAGAAAGAATTATTAGCTAAGGCTGGCATTGATCGGGTTATTATAATTAGATTTAGCAGGGAATTTGCTTCGCAATCTTATGAACAGTTTGTAAAAAACATACTGATAGAAAAGATCGGTGCACAGGCAATTGTAGTGGGATATGACCACGCATTCGGGAAAAATCGGGAAGGTAATTTTAATAACCTAAAAGTGCTGAGCAAAAAGTACCAGTTTGAACTGCAAAAAGTTGATCCCATCAAAATTGAAGGTGAGATTATCAGTAGTTCATTAATCAGAAAAGCGATTGGTGAAGGAGAAGTTGATAAAGCGAGTCATTATTTAGGGCGTTATTATTCTTATTCTGGTAAAGTCGTTCCTGGAGATTCGCGCGGGAAACAGTTGCATTTTCCGACGGCAAATATTTATAACGACAATCAAAATAAACAGATTCCTGCAAGTGGCGTATATGCTGTTGATGTAAAATATAAAGACTCAATTTTTAAGGGTATGTTGAATATTGGTAACCGGCCGACTTTTGGTTTAAAAGGTGAGTATACCATAGAGGTTCATATCCATAATTTTAATAAAGATATCTATAATGAAAATTTAACCGTTTTATTTAAAAAACGCCTTCGCAATGAAAAAAAGTTCGATTCTGTTGATGCATTAATCGCACAACTTGAAATCGATAAACAGAACAGTTTGAAGCTTTAATTGGAGGAAAAATGGCTTTAAGTAAAGAAGATAAACAAGAGATCATTAAAAAGTTCGGTGATAGTGATAGCGATACTGGCAAGGCTGAAGTTCAAATCGCAATGCTCACAGAACGGATTAAATATTTGACGGATCATTTAAAAGATCATAAAAAAGATCATCATTCTCGTCGTGGTTTGCTGAAATTAGTCGGTCAGAGACGTCGCTTACTGCGCTATTTGATGCGTAAAGATATCATGCGCTATCGCAAGGTGATTGGTGATTTAGGATTAAGAAGATAGAGAATTTCATATTTTCCTGGAGAAGGAATGCATATAAGTAAATCAATAGAGCTGAATGGAAAAACATTAACAATTGAAACTGGAAAATTGGCAAAACAGGCAAATGGAGCTGTGGTAGTGCGCTATGGTGATACCATGGTTTTAGTTACAGCTGTTGCTGCTGAGGATGCAAATGAGTATCGTGGTTTTTTTCCTTTAAGTGTTGAATACCGTGAGAAAACATATTCTGCCGGCAAAATTCCCGGCGGATTCATAAAAAGAGAAGGTCGGCCAAGTGATAAAGAAATATTAACTGCCCGCCTCATCGACAGGCCCATCAGACCATTATTTCCTGATAATTTTATTTTTGAAACGCAGGTTATTGCCAATGTCCTATCCCTTGATAAAGAAAATGATCCGGATGTATTAGCAGGACTCGGAGCTTCGGCTGCATTGGTTATTTCCAATATTCCATTTGATGGACCGATCGCTACTGTACGTGTTATTAAATTAAATGGTGAATATATTGTCAATCCGGATATAGAAAAAATTGCCAGCGCTGAAATGGAACTTGTCGTAGCCGGATCAGAAGAATCTATAATGATGGTTGAGGGTGAAGCAAAAGAGGTTTCCGAGGCTGATATATTGGAAGCCATTGATACAGCGCACGAAACTATTAAAAAACTGACCGCTTTACAGCGTGAATTGATGGCTGAAATTACGGTTGAAAAAAGATCCGTTGATGAAGTAGAGCTGCCGGAAGGATTGGAAGAAAAAGTATCTAAATTAAGCCTCGATAAAATTAAACAGGCCATCACGGTTACAGAAAAAAGTGAGCGACGCCAGGTATTAAAAAGTATGAAGGATACTATTCTGGAAGAACTCGAAGAGGAATATCCGGAATCAGAAAGGATTATTTCTACCCTATTGCACGATCTTGAAAAAGTAGAAGTCCGTTCCATGATGCTAAATGATAAAAAACGATTAGATGGTCGTGGATATACGGATATTCGACCGATAACCTGTGAAACCGGTTTGTTGCCCAGAGCGCATGGATCAGCGTTATTTACACGTGGACAAACTCAGGCACTTGGTGTTGTTACCCTCGGTACAAAAGCGGATGAACAGATTATAGACGCGGTTGAGGGTGAAAGTAGAAAAAAATATACATTGCACTATAATTTTCCCCCATTTTGTACCGGCGAAGCAAAACCTATCCGTGGAGTCAGCCGGCGTGAAATAGGACATGGAAATTTAGCTGAACGTGCGTTGAAACCTATTTTACCAATCAATGATTCATTTCCATATACTATACGTATTGTTTCTGAGGTTTTAGAATCGAACGGATCATCTTCAATGGCTACGGTTTGTGCAGGATCGTTATCTTTGATGGATGCAGGTGTGCCGGTACGAAATAGTGTTGCCGGTATTGCCATGGGATTAATCAAAGAAAATGATAAAATTGCCATTCTTTCTGATATTCTTGGTGACGAAGACCATCTGGGCGATATGGATTTTAAAGTTGCTGGTACGGAAAAGGGCATCACTGCTGTGCAGATGGATATAAAAATAAGCGGTATATCGCGGAATATCATGGCCAGTGCATTGGATCAGGCACGTGAAGGACGCGTATTCATTCTTAGTAAAATGAGTGAAGCCATCGATGCACCAAAACCAGAAATTAGTCGTTGGGCACCAAGAATTATTGAATGGTATGTACCAATTGATAAAATTGGCGGTATTATTGGTCCGGGTGGGAAAACGATTCGGAGTATCATCGAAAAAACAGGCGTTGTTATCGATATAGATGATGATGGCAAAGTGACAATTGCATCTCCGGATGTGAATGCTGTTGAAGAAGCAGAAGCCATTGTTAAAGGTATGATTGAAGAACCTGAAGTCGGTAAAGCATACAAGGGTACGGTAAAACGTGTTAAAGATTTCGGATGTTTTGTTGAATTTATGCCGGGCAAAGAAGGCATGGTTCATATATCCGAACTGGAATTAGCCCGTACGAATAAAGTTTCAGATGTGGTAAAAGAAGGCGATACAATTGATGTGGTTGTTAAAGCAGTTGGGAATGATGGTAAGATTGCTCTGAGCCGGAAAATGTATCTGAAACAAATGGAAAAGAAAACCGAATAAATTAAATCCATTCATATGGACTTAAAAACGGATATTCAGAAAACCGTTCTAGATAATGGTTTGACCATCGTAAGTGAAACAATTCCGTCCGTACGATCTGTCTCTGTTGGTGTATTTGTTAAAACAGGTACACGATACGAGGATAAAGAAAATAACGGGATTGCTCATTTTCTTGAGCACATGGTATTCAAAGGTACAAAAAGAAGAAGTGCCTTTAAAATTGCTCAATCCCTCGAGGAAGTAGGCGGAAGTTTAAATGCCTATACCAGTAAAGAACTCACCGTATATTATGCCCATGCCCTTGATTCTCAACTCAATATCTCCATGAATGTTTTATCCGATATGTTATGTAATTCGCTCTTTCGTGAATCGGATATTGAAAAGGAAAAACTGGTAGTCGTGGAAGAAATATCTGCTGTTCACGATACACCAGATGAATATATTTTTGATCTATTTCAGGAACACCTTTTTCCCAATCAACCCATCGGTTATCCCATTCTAGGCACCGGGGATACGGTTCAGCAGTTCAATCGTAATACACTTTTGGATTTTTGGTCAAAATATTATTGTCCTAACAATATAGTTATAGCAACTGCTGGTAATCTACAGCACGATAAGCTTGTTAAACTAGCAGAAAAGAATTTTCAATTTAATAATAACGGAAAAAGAATCTCATTCCTGCCACCGGAATCAGCAAAAAAGATCGAACTGGAAATTAATGAATCTGTTAGTCAATCACATATTTGCGCTGGACTGGAAGCCTTATCATATCAGGCAGAAGAGCGTTATAATTTGATTGCGGTGAATGCCTATTTAGGTGGCGGAATGAGTTCCAAGTTGTTTCAGGTAATTCGTGAAAAACACGGATTGGCTTATTCCGTTTATTCGTTTGTTGATTTTTACAGCGATACCGGTATGCTGAGTGTTTATCTGGGTACAGATAAAAGAAATCAAAATAAAGCGCTTAAAATTCTTTTTAATGAAATAGAAAAACTGACTAAAAAGAAAATAAGTCCGGCAAAGGTTAACAGGATTAAAAAGCAGCTCAAAGGTAATTTTTTATTAGGGCTGGAAAGCTCTAATCGACGTATGACTCGTTTAGCTAAGAACGAAATTTACTATGGTCGTCAAATAGGACTCGATGAGCTGGTATCTAAAATTGATTCTATTTCGCCTTCAACTTTATTTGAAATTTCCCGTAAAATATTTGCATTGGATGATTTTAATATCATAAAATTAAGTCCATCGAATTAAAAGAATAGTGTTATGCTAAAAGTTGGATTACTAAAAGAAATTAAACCCCATGAAGGACGCGTACTGCTTACTCCTGAAGGCGTAAAAGTCCTGGTTAAAAATGGTGTCGCTGTTTATGTGGAAAGCGAAGCCGGAATTCAATGTGGTTTTGAGGATGTGCATTATGAACAAAGTGGCGCTACCATACTGCCTACTATGGAAAAGGTATTCCAGACTGCCGAATTTATTCTCCAGGTGTTGCCACCCTCTCCTGTAACATATGAATTGTTTAACGATAAACATATTGTTCTATCTTTTATGAATGTCCAGCAAAGCTCTGAAAGAATGAAAGCATTGGTGGACTCAAATGCTACATTTTTAAGTGCGGAGATGATCCAGGGTGAAGATGAGCCCTATCCACTCCTAACCGGGATGAGTGAGATAGCCGGTCGTTTGGCCATACACCAGGCAGCTCTGTTATTAACCGTTCCTGAAGGTGGAAAAGGAAAATTGTTATCTGGTGCGGATATTGTGAAGCCGGCGACAATTACTATTGTGGGAGCTGGTAAAGCTGGAAGAACCGCTGCTGCATTTGCCCGCCGCTGTGGTGCCAATGTTAATTTAATCGCGCTCAAAGAAAAGAAGCTTGCAGGTATTTCAGAACAATTACCGGATGTGCATGTTAGGATGTACAATGATGAAGTTCTGAAGGAAGTTATGCCCGATACCGATGTACTTATTGTTGCGGTTCACTCATTGCGTCGTCAGCATGATATTTTTATCAGTAAAGATACAATCAATCTAATGGAACCGGGAAGTGTCGTGATCGATATCTCAGTTGAGCAGACCAATGTAGTGGAAACTTCACATGTTACCAGTCATGATAAGCCAACCTATATTCTGAACGATATTGTCTATTACTGTGTACCCAATATTGCCGCAGCCGTCCCCTTTTCTTCCAGTAAGATAATAACCAAAAAGCTGTTACCATTTATAAAATTACTTGCTGTAAATGGGCTTAAGACAGCACTCGATCAGGAACCTGGATTAGTTCCGGGAGTCAGCCTCTATAAAGGTAAAGTGACCAATCGCTACTGGGCAGAACATTATGGTTATGAATTCTATAATATTTTTGAGCTTCTAGAATTGAATCTGTAATCCATGCAAATTAACCAGATACCAATTATAAACTATCACAAAATATCGCCTTCCTATGATATTGGTATCACAACACGTCATCCCCGTCGATTTGAAAAAGATTTAGAAATCCTAAAAAAGCATCAGTTTACTGCTATCACGTTCAGAGATTTAATTCATTCCAAGCGTAATGTTTCGAATCCAATCATTATTACATTTGATGATGCATATGAATCCATTAAAATACATGCCTTACCTATAATGAATGCCTATGGATTTAAAGGTATTGTTTACCCGGTTACTAATTATATAGGCATGTATAATGAATGGGATGTTCAGGTTGGTAAATATAAATTTAAACATTTGAACTGGCAGGAATTAAACGATTTCCGGGATTTAGAATTCGAAATTGGATCACACACACAAACCCATGAATTGTTGACAAAAATGGATTACGAGCAACAGTTGAATGAACTGAATCAAAGTAAAAAAGTGTTGGAAGATGGATTGGGATGTGAAGTTTATTCTATCAGCTATCCTTTTGGCAGATTCAATCAGGATACAATACGTTGTGTAGGAGAAACCGGATACAATTTTGGACTGGCTTCTCTTTATTTTAAAAACATAGAAAAAAATATTAGCAATTATGTTCTTAAAAGATTCAATATTTATCGCTTTGATACAGATGAACAGTTTGAAAGGAAAATCGGCATAAGAAATAATAATTATATATTTTACCGCGATTGGATGATTCAAAAGGGTGGATTGGGTACAGCTCTTCTACAATCTATCAGAAAACATTTATATTCAGATAGAAGATTGAAAGCAGAATTAAGATGAAGAAATGGCTACCATTTATTGTATTACTTGTACTTATTTTAGTAAGTCTGAGCTATCTTTTTTTGTCGAAAGAAGATAGTGAGTATGTGCCACAGACTGACAAGGCTGCAATAATCTATCGTGAAGCTTGTAAACACTGCCATGGCGAAGAAGGACAGGGCAGTGGTTTATTTTATCCTGCGTTTGATGAAAGACTCGATAGTCAAGAAATATATGAAGTAATCCAAAATGGGGCTTTATTGATGCCAGCTTTTAATCATATTAAAGGTGATACGCTTGATATGCTGGTTAAGTATATCCAGTCTCTAACACTAGAAAAACAATAAAATAAATTTAATCAATGAAAATTGGTTGTCATATATCTATCCAGGGTGGAATAGAAAATAGTTTGCAGCGCGCCAGTGAACTTGGTTGTGAATCTTTCCAGGTTTTTACACAAAACCAGAGACAGTGGATTTCTAAAATATATAGCGATGAAGAAATAACAGCATTCCAAAAAGCCAAGAAAAAATTTGGTTTCAATCATACCAATATCATATCTCATGCCTCTTATTTAATCAATCTTTGTGCTAGTGAATCAGATAAACTGGTTAAGTCAAGGCAAGCATTTCTTGAAGAACTTAAACGATGTGATGCTTTAGGAATTAACTGGGTGGTTATTCATCCGGGTGCTCATGGTGGTAGTGGCGAAGAATGGGGTGTCATGACCATCGCAAGATCGCTCAATAAAATTCTAAAGTCATATATACCAAAAGTAAAAATATTATTAGAAACGATTGCCGGACAGGGAACAGGAATTGGCTATACCTTTGAACAGTTGGCTGCAATCCGAAATCAGGTCAAGAATAAGGATGTTATAGGGTTTTGTATGGATACTTGCCATATTTTTTCAGCTGGCTATTCT
>JARRPN010000007.1:0-15288 GCA_037382875.1 Calditrichaceae bacterium
GATTGTATCCTAACCAGTACCTGATGCGCAGCTAACACATTTACATTTATTCGTGCGGCAAAGAAACTGAGTACAATTTGACCAATGGACCACACAAATTGTTCAATTGTAGTCGGAACTCCCATTTTGAATAATTTTTTAACCGTTTCCATTTTTAGAGTTGTAATCTCAGCAAAAGCCAAAAACAGGCTTGACTTCCGATTTCGCAAAAAGACTAGAGTTATAAAAAATCCGATGGTATGTGCAATGCCAACACCGAGCGCCGCGCCAAAGGTTTCAAGTCTGGGAAAACCTAACCAGCCAAATATTAATAAGGCATCAAGAATTATATTTGTAATATTTACGATTAAACTGATAGTCATTGTCAGTATGGTATCGCCCACACCGCGTAGAATTCCAAGCGCAATAAAATTTAAAATTATAAATGGAGAAAAACAGGCTACTGTTTTGATATAAACAACAGCATAACCGCGGGCAACGGCTTCATCCTCTTTAATCAGATGAAAAAGCAGAGGAACAGCAAAATACCAGAGAAGACCTATAGCTATCGCCAGGATGGCCCCAATAAACAGAGCCTGACCTAGTACATGATTGGCATTCCATTCATCATTTGCACCCAGATATCTAACAATAATGATTGAACTGCCAACAACGAACGTAAGTAAAATACTAAATGTGAGTACAATGAATTGTTGAGCAATACCTACACCAGCTAAAGCTAAAGCCGACAGCTGACCAATAAATATTGCCTCAATAAGCCAGGTTACGGTTTGGGATGACAGGTCAATTACTGCGGGAAACGAGGTTTTAATTACTTGTTTTAAAGTCCCTTTATTCTGTTGTTGCAGTATATCCATTAAGCAAACAGATTCCCATCATTGGTGAAAAATTAAGATTATTTATTCCCTGGGTAAAAAATGTCGGGTGTAATAGCTGCACCCGACACTAAAACTCTCAGAAAATAATATGATTATAAATAATAATCCAATCCAAGATGGGTGAGTTCTTTTTCATCAGCCAAGAATCTTAATGTATTGTTTAGCTTTAATAATTGAATAAAGAGATCGTGTTCAGGATAGAGATTCGGAGCATGGATCGGGCTCTTAAAGTAAAAGGATAACCACTCCTGAATACCTTTAAATCCTGCCCGACCGGCAAGATCAAGAAATAATGCTAAATCCAGTACGATTGGAGCTGCTAAAATGCTATCACGGCATAGAAAGTCTATTTTGATCTGCATAGGATAGCCGAGCCAACCGAAAATATCAACATTATCCCAGCCTTCTTTATTATCTTTTCTTGGCGGATAATAATTAATCCTAACTTTATGATATAGATCATCATATAATTCCGGATACAGTTGTGGCTGCAGTATTTGATCCAATACGGAAAGTTTACTTTCTTCTTTGGTTTTAAATGATTCAGGATCATCGAGCACTTCGCCATCCCGATTTCCAAGTATATTAGTTGAGAACCAGCCATCCACACCAATCATGCGGGCTTTTAATCCTGGAGCTAGTATGGTTTTCATCAATGTTTGTCCGGTTTTAAAATCCTTTCCGGCGACTGGTACATTCATTTCTTCAGCAAATGCATACATTGCCGGGAAATCAGCAGATAAATTTGGTGCACCATTGGCATAAGGTACGCCTTCTGATATTGCGGCCCAGGCATAGAGCATACTGGGTGCAATATCCGGATGATTATCTTTCATGCCCTGAATAAATGCTTCTTTAGTCTGATGTACTTCACTTGGTTTTATAAAAATCTCGGTACTTCCGCACCAAACCATAACCAGACGGTCCAGTTTGTTTTTAGATTTAAATTCTCTAATATCTTCACGCAGTTGTTCGGTAAATTCAAATTTATTCTGCGCTTTTTTAACATAGGACCCATCCAATTTTTTTACATAATTACGATTGAAAACAGCTTTCATCGGAACAATATTGGACATGTCATTTTTTAATTGATCGAGTAATTCTTTTTCAAGAACACCTGCATTTACTGCGGATTCATAAGCGTTATCTTCAAATAGATCCCAAGCGCCAAACACAATGTCGTTAAGATCGGTTAGTGGAATTAACTCTTTGATTAAAGGATTCCTGTTTTCATCCCTTCTACCTAAACGAATATGATTCATTTGCGTCAGAGAACCGATTGGTTTTGATAATCCTTTGCGGACGGCCATAACTCCAGCGATAAATGTAGTACTTACTGCACCCAAACCTGGTAATAAAACACCTACTTTTCCTTTTACATCTTTAATAGATATATTTTTACTTTCAGCGCCGCTCATTGTACTTCCTCCTGCGAATTAGCGTTATCTTGTTTATAAACATAGATCAACCGATGGATTGCAGTATAGTTTGCGAAAATGGCTACCATCCACAATGCAATTTCCAGAAGTGTTACCGGAAAATCGGTTACATGAAATATAGTAATATCAAATAATTTGTAATATAAAAAAGCGCCCGAACCAATCAGAACCACCCGTTCCGGCCTTTGCATCATACCAACTTTAGCATCAAATCCAAGAGCTTCAGCACGAGCTCGTACATAACTTACCATGGTAGAGCCGCCCAAGGCCAAAAATGCAACCACTGATAAAACATAATTATCGTGCCGGACATAATAGGCAGCGATGCCAAAGAACATTATCACTTCAGAATAACGATCAATGGCTGAATCAAACAGAGCACCAAATTTGGTTACTCTGCCAGATGTACGCGCCAGCTTGCCATCCAGTATATCACAGATACCGCCGATAAGAATCAACGCCCCGGCAAGCCGGATATATTCTGGCCAGGCGAAGATCACAACGGTACCCATGGAAGTAATTATCAATCCCCAAATTGTGAAATAATTGGGATTTAAATTCCATTTTGAAAATAATTTTACCAGCGGTGTTAACAGGTTAACAAATCCATCCTGTAACCATTTTGGTAATAAACTTCTACTTTTCTCTGCCATTTATCTTCCTTATTAAAATGACTTTCCAGCAATCAATAAAACAATTTCACCTTTAATCTTTTTTTCTTCCAGTCTGGTTTTAAGATCTGAAAGTTTTCCTCGAAAAATTTCTTCAAATTTTTTTGTGATTTCCCTGGCCATTACACATCTACGATCACCAAAAAATTCCATTAAATCTTTTACGGTTCGTTGGATACGATGTGGTGATTCATATAATACAACCGTTCGTTCTTCATCGCTTAAAAACTCCAGCCGAGTTTTTCTTCCTTTTTTCAGGGGAAGAAATCCTTCAAATACAAACCGGTTTATAGGTAATCCGGAAACCGGAAGAGCCGCTGTTAAGGCTGATGCGCCAGGTATTGGGATCACCTTGATATCTTCTTCAATACAGGCTTGAACCAGTTGATAGCCCGGATCCGAAATCCCCGGTGTTCCAGCGTCAGAAACTAGTGCAATTGTTTTTCCCTGCGATAGTAAATTTATCAGTCTGGGCGTTTCTGACTTTAAATTATAGCTATGATAGCTGCGCAATTGCGTTTTGATATCATAATGGCGCAGTAATACACCTGTTGTCCGCGTATCCTCAGCAGCAATTACATCGACATGGCTAAGAATAAACCGAGCCCGGTAAGTAAAATCGTTCAAATTTCCGATTGGTGTCGCTACAACATACAGTACGCCAGTCTGTATTTCTTCCAATCTATGCGCCCCAGTCCCGGCAATATCGAAAATCCTGATTTATTGTACGATTGGTTAATTTGGCAATCACCGGCGGTCTTCTCTTGAACTGGTTCTTTTGTATTTTCGATTTTATATCACTTACTGTCTTTGTTGAATATCCCAAGTCTAGTAAAAGTTCCTCAGGATATCTTAAATCGATCACATGATAAAGTAACTTATCAATCTCTTCGTATGTATATCCTAATTCATCTTCATCAGTCTGTCCAATCCATAAATCAGCGGATGGTGGTTTGTCAATAATTTCTCTGGGGATATCCAGATATTCAGCCAGCTGCCAAATTTGCGATTTATATAAATCTCCAATCGGATTGATTGCACTGGCCAGATCGCCAAAGATGGTACCATAACCCAGAAGTAATTCTGTTTTATTACTCGTACCGATTACCAGTGCAGAATGTTCAGCAGAATAATCATACAGCAAACACATGCGTTCCCGAGCCATTTTATTGCCTTTGCGTAATGCAGAGGCATCCGGTTGATCGTTAAAAAATGCATCAACCATAGCTGAAATATCCTGAACGATATAATTTATTTTCAATTTTCTGGCCAGCAATTCAGCATGCGCCTGGCTATCAGGATTACTTTCCCGAAATGGCATTATTAATGCGGTAACATCCTTCGGATTAAAGGCTTCTGCCAGCAAAGCAGCAACAACAGCTGAGTCTACACCCCCGGACAGACCTAGCACTACTTTCTTCAGTCCGATTTTTTCCGTCTCATCCTTTAAAAACCGGACCAACATTGTGGTAACAAGTTCACAATTAATTTTTAACACGAATTTTTTGCCTGATCTTGATGGATCGATAAATATACAATGGTATCCAACAAATTTAAAGTTTTTTTAACCCTCAGGTTTATAAAGATTCCTCGAGATATTTATAATCCGGAGTTAATTCTCCATTATAAACAATGACCGCTTTTTTGACATCCGGATGCAAGCCAGATTGATCCAGACTAGAGCTATAATCTGCTTCTAAAATATTAACCACATATTTTTTCAATTGGTTGCTGAAAAACGTTGAGGCATCATTCGGAAGCTCTGCCGGTAAATTATCAACGGCCAGTAAAACAATACCTGCACCTTTATGCCCCATATGAACCCGTTTTGTGATGGGATCAACCAGATAAGCCGGGGCACCGGAATCGGTTGTTTTAACATTGCATTCTATAGAACCGTTGACATCGCAGGTAATATCTGCTATGCCCTGCAGTTTCATTTTCGGCTGAATTTTATAGAGTTCTTCTAATGATTTCCATGTAACAAATCGCGGATAACGCTTATCCCAAAAAGTTGCATTAATTATAATCGATATATAAGGCAGGTACTGGCTAAAATCGGAAATATATATCTCGGGTTCATTATAATATTCAAGCAGATTAAAAGGTTCTCCTGATATCGTTTTCACCAAATCTTCCTCTTTGAATACCACCATATAGATCTGATTCGGATTAATATCTTTGCTATGGTAAAGGGTTTCCAAATCGGATGGTTTAACTTCAACAACCGGTAAACAATTTAAAATGGATTGAGCACCCTGGGATACATTGCCGTAACCCAAAACAGCGATTACCAGCGGATATAGTGGAGTAGGTAAACCATCTTTTTTTATTTTCTCGCCGATTTGTTTAAAATGTACTTTTGCTTCTTCAACCGAATAATAATCCAAAGCTTGTCGGCATTCCATAAACGGTGTTTCAATCCCTTTATTCTGCCAGTACTGCCCCATCAACCAAAAAATATTAATCGTTCCGGCATCTCCGGCATAATTACCAAAATATACCTGTCTTCTGCCGCGATCATTTGTTATTCTTTCATAATCGATGAGTGTAGATTTGCTATCAATAATTTTTCGTAAAATAGGCATATTTTCTGCCTGCCGTTTTATAGTATGCGAAAAACAAGCATAGATTTTGTTATCCAATATTTTATCTATCGGAATTTCTTTAACGCCAAAAATGACCTCAGCAGCCTCCATGCCAATTGTTGTTTCAGCTCCTGCAGCGAGATAATCTGCTTCCTTGAAAAATCGTTTATCCGATTTCTCAACATAAACCTGACAACCGGAATTTGTAATAATTGATTTTATATCTGCCGGAATAAGCGGTGCCCGACGTTCCCATTTATTTTTGTCTTCAGCTCGGATGAGTAGACTTTTCATATCTCTATTTCCATAGAAAATATTTTATTATAGCCATTTAGAAATTCATCAATACAAGTTGATAATTTTATTGAAATTCTTTTCTGTTGAGATGGAGAATTTAACAAATTTTTATGCATAAAAACAATCCAATTTAACTATTTTAATTCGAAATTTAAGCTTTAATTTATAGTCATTTAAAGTGGTTTAAACATTTATAATTCAACTTGACAATATAGCCGATTCATCGCTATTTTTTGAGGGATTTATAATTTATTTAACACCGGTATTCTATTGAAAAGAGATGATACTGCTCTGGTTAAAAAAGCCAAAGCGGGTGATGGCAAAGCTTACGACGAGTTAATCCTCCTTTACAAGGATGCAGTATATAGCATTATATACCGAATGGTTCATAATAAACAGGAAGCAGAGGATCTATCACAGGAAGCATTTATAAAAGCATACAACTCCATTAATTCTTTTAATGAAGAGTATGCATTCTCCACCTGGTTATTCAAAATTGCGACAAATAACTGTATTGATTTTTTCCGTAAACGAAAACTAAAAACCTATTCGATGGATCAGACACTTAAATATAAGGATGAAGAATTTCAGCAAGAATATGCCGATGAGGAGCCAACAGTAGATCATGAGATGGTTGCGTCTGAGAAGAGCGCAATGATTCGCAAAGCCATCGAGGAACTTCCTGAAAAGTACAGAACAGCGATCATGTTACGTCATCATGAAGAAAGAAGTTATGAAGAAATAGCGCAGCAATTGAATCTGCCCCTGGGAACAGTTAAGGCACGCATATTCCGTGCCCGGGAAATGCTGAAAAAATCTTTACAAGGTATATTGGTCTGATTGCTTATTTTATTGAGGAAAATTTTAAGGTTCGGGATTCATTAATTCCGTTTAAAGTCTGATTACTTGCTTGATTTATAGTTTCAATCGTATAATGATATTGTTTTTGTGTGGTTTCAATTTTATCAATTTTGTTATTGATTTGAAGATTTATATAAAATAATTCAAGTAAAACCGTTGTAAGAATAAATCCAAAATAAAACAGAAACTTTCTCATTTATCTGATTCCTTTCAATTTAAAGGAGATTTAATCTGTTTACTCTGTTAGCTGCCACGACAAACACACATAAATTATCAGAAATTGCCATAACAATGACGCACATTTCTGTAAAACTAAAATGCTTAAACGACTATTCCGGATATCCTGATGTGGTTGAAGACGGTAAAACATTTGAGGAAAATGCGAAGAAAAAAGCCCGGGCGTATTTTGAATATTCGGGTATACCTGCCTTCGCAGACGATTCTGGTTTGGTTATACCAGCATTAAATGGCGAACCCGGTATCCTGTCAGCAAGATATGCCGGTAAGCACGCTAACTATGAGGATAATAATCGTTTATTGATTGATAAAATTAAAAGTGTACCTGAAGATAAAAGAGAAGGTAAATTTGTTTGTACTATTTGTTATGTTGATAAAAATTATGAAAAATTTATTACAGGTACATGTTCAGGAATTATTTTAGATCGATTGCAGGGTACCGAAGGATTTGGCTATGATCCATTATTTTATGTACCTGAACTGGGAAAAACGTTCGCTGAATTACCAATGGAGGAAAAAAACAAAATCAGCCATCGGGGCAGAGCATTGATTCAATTTCAAGAGTTTTTAAAAAATAAGATATTAGATCGGTAATTTTATTGACATATAAGTCCTGAATTCTTAAATTGCGGGACTTTGAAATTTTAAGAGTGCAGTTACAACACGGGGCGTAGCGCAGTCCGGTTAGCGCACCTGCCTTGGGAGCAGGGGGTCGGAGGTTCAAATCCTCTCGCCCCGACCATGCTGCGCCCTTAGCTCAGCTGGATAGAGCAACTGCCTTCTAAGCAGTAGGTCGGAGGTTCGAATCCTCCAGGGCGTACGAAGTACATGGTGGGTGTAGCTCAGGTGGTTAGAGCGTCTGGTTGTGGCCCAGAAGGTCGTGGGTTCAAGTCCCATCACTCACCCTAAAAGAAGTAAAGAGAAGTAAGAATAAAGATTAAAAGAAAAACTCAACAGGAATCAACAATAAGGATATTTGATCTTTAATTTTTTGTCTTTATTCTTAAAAATAAGCACCCATCGTCTAGAGGCCTAGGACACCGCCCTTTCACGGCGGCAGCAGGGGTTCGAATCCCCTTGGGTGTACCAATTGAAGCCATCTCAAATTGAGATGGCTTTTTTATTTAAAATTCTTGGGAACATTTATATCACTTTTATTATTTCTAGGAAAATCATATATTTATATTTTTTAAACAGAGTGAATATGAATATTAGAAATAATAAATATCTCCCATTTTTAATCATAACGATATTATCATTAATCTGGGGCTCAACCTGGGTTGCTATAAAAATTGGACTCGAGGATTTACCACCCTTTTTAAGCGCGGGCTGGCGATTCTTAGTAGCTTCAGTATTTCTTTTCGGCTATTCAATTAAAGCAAAGCTGCCGTTTCCAAAAGATCTGCACAGTCATATTTTTTTGCTCACATTCAGCGTAATTAATTTTACAGTCAGTTATGCCCTGGTATATTGGGGTGAACAATATATCAATTCTGGTTTAACTAGCATTCTGTTTTCAGTAATGCCCTTCTATACAGCCATTATATCCATAAAAATATTGCCTTCCGAGCAAATAACGATGAAAAAAATGGCTGGTATTATCATAGGATTTCTAGGAGTTGTTCTGATATTTAGTGATCAACTCTATTTTACGCATCCGTTTTCTTTATACGGTATGATTGCCGTATTGCTGAGTCCTGCTTTTTCAGCTTGGGGCACTTTACTTGGCAAAAAAGCGCGCACATCTTACCATGCTATTACTCTGAATACTTTGCCAGTTTTTTATACCGGTCTGAGTTTTATGTTAATTCACTTGCTATTTGAGCATCATGTGGATTTTGAATATACCACAAGCAGTGTACTCTCTATGGCTTACCTTGGCATTATGGGAACTGCCGTAGCTTTTGCTCTGTATTTCTGGTTATTGAAATCCGTGTCGGCTGTAACGATGTCATTAATTACATATATAACACCGCCAATGGCTTTGTTGTGGGGTTGGATTATTTATGATGAGACAATTACCCTGAGGCTCATTTTAGGCATGCTGGTTATTTTCAGCGGAATTGCGATTGTGCGTCGCTGGAAATAAATCGTTTTCCCTGCCAGGCATCTTTTTCTTCCAGTTTATTATCAAGCATTTGAACCAGTTGAGTGTTGCGTATCCCCCAATGCGGAGCAATCAGTGTACGTGGTGGTGCTTCTCCAAAGAGACGCTGAATTACAATCTTCGGATTTAAGCGTTCAAGAAACTCAGCTATCAAATCCATATATACATCCGGTGCCATAAACTGAAAAGATTCCTTTTTGTACATATCAGCCAGAGCTGTCTCTTTTACTACATGCAACTGATGAATTTTCAAAAAATCAAAATCTAATGATGATAGTTTATCTGCTGTTTCCAACCAATGACGTTCATTTTCCCAGGGAAAACCGAAAATCATATGTGTACAAATTTTAACACCGCGATTTTTAGTCAATTCAAGTGCATCCAAATAGGCTTTAACATCATGGCCGCGATTAATTTTTTTCAAAGTCTCATCTGAAAAGGATTCCAGACCATATTCAATGGTGATATCATAGGATTCAGCCAAGGCCTGCAGATAGGAAATTTTAGCTTCATCCACGCAATCGGGACGTGTACCAATGGTCAAACCAATGACTTCAGGATGAGACAATGCTTCTTCATAATATCTTTTTAGTGTGTCCAGGGGAGCATAGGTATTGCTGTAAGGCTGAAAATAGACAATAAATTTTTTTACTTTGTTATATCGTTTTTTTAAAAATTCCACACCTTGATCAATCTGCTGGCGAATTGTTTTCTGAGGGCTATTATAACTCGGATTAAAACTTTCATTATTACAATAAATACAGCCCCCTTTTGCGACCGTACCATCACGATTGGGACAGGTAAAACCGGCATCCACTGTTACCTTCTGAACACGCTCGCCATATTTTGCTCTTTGATATTCGGTATAGCGATTGTATCGTTTATTATGTCCCCAGAGATACTGATTTTTTATTTTCATCATACCATTCATTCTACTTATGATTATGAAAGTATAGAATGATCAACATTATTCCGATTCAAAATCTTTTATATTGTTAACATCCAATTTATAATATTCTAAGACGTCTTCTTTTAAATAATCACGGATTACTAAAAGTATATTTGTAGCCTCCTTAGTATTCATGTCAAGAATCAGTTTAGTAACGGCAGGCTCAAATCCCTGACCATTTAACTCCAGAAATCCAATTTCATCAATAATAATCCATTCCAGTTTCTTATCAATTAAACTAAGTAAATAATTTTGAGCATGCTCAAATACATCCGTTTGGAATTTATATTTCCCGATCGTTTGAACCAAATCAGGATTATTAGAATCTGATTCTAATTGCTGCAAATCCCCAGTTGATATATATTTAATATATCGTTTATTGTTTATAACGGGCATTAGAATACCATCTATCGATTGAATTTTACTAATCCATGATTCCAATCGGGTGGTTTTTCCAGTGTGAGTCGGAGCACTATACACATATATCTGAGCCATGATTCTAAATATATCACAAATCTTATCATGAATCCAAAACAAGAATTACTCTATAAAAATAGAGATGATTTGGCTGCATCAAGACCTTTGTTGCAAAAACGGCATGGGTAAATTAAATTTGATTGCCAAAACATCGAAATATTTTTAATTGAATTTGAATAACGGAGTATATTTTGCCTGAAAAAATTTTAGTCACCAGTGCCTTGCCATACGCAAATGGCCCCATCCATCTAGGTCATTTAGCAGGAGCCTATCTGCCTGCCGATATTTTCGTACGATATCATCGGCTTAAAGGATCAGATATTATCTATATATGTGGATCGGATGAGCATGGTGTACCGATTATGCTCAAAGCTCGTGAAGAAAATGTTGCCCCACAAAAAATTGTAGATCGTTTTCATGAAATGAACAAGAAGAGCTTTGCGCAATTCGGAATGAGTTTCGATTTTTACGGCAGAACATCTTCACCTGTTCATCATGAAATCAGCAGCGATTTTTTTAGAACACTGGCTGAAAAAGATGAATTTATTCTGAAAACAGAAGAACAGCTTTACGATCCAAAGGCCAAAATATTCCTGGCAGATCGTTTCGTTAAAGGTACTTGCCCGGCTTGCTCCAATGAAGATGCTTATGGTGATCAGTGCGAAAAATGCGGTTCATCTCTAAGCCCTAAGGAATTAATCAATCCGCGCAGTGCAATAACCGATGCAGAGCCTGTCGTCAAGGAAACAACCCATTGGTATTTGCCCTTATCCAAATATCAGAAACAACTGGAAAAATGGATTGGGGGGCATTCCGAATGGAAATCTAATGTTTTGGGCCAGGTGCGAAGCTGGTTTAAGGCCGGTCTCAATGACCGTGCTGTAACTCGCGATTTGCCATGGGGTGTTTCGATTCCTAAAGATATTGCAAAAAAATATAATGTGGATGCAGAAGGTAAAGTATTATATGTCTGGTTTGATGCACCGATTGGATATATCTCCGCAACCAAAGAGTGGGCACAGGCCAAAGGGGATGAAAATTTATGGAAGGAATACTGGCAGAATAAAGATACACGTCTGGTACATTTTATTGGCAAGGATAATATCGTTTTTCATTGTATAATTTTTCCGGCCATGCTGATGGTTCATGGTGATTATGTAATGCCTCAGAATGTTCCGGCTAATGAATTCCTAAATCTTGAAGGCAATAAGCTTTCAACCAGTCGTAATTACGCGGTATGGCTGAATGATTATCTTGAAAAATTTGAAGTCGATTCGCTGCGCTATGCTCTGGCTAGCAATCTTCCGGAAACAAAGGATGCGGATTTCTCCTGGAAGGAATTTCAGGCCAGACATAACAATGAACTGGCTGATATTCTGGGAAATTTTGTGAATCGTA
The DNA here is from genome assembly GCA_037382875.1 of Calditrichaceae bacterium. Lineage (GTDB taxonomy): Bacteria > Calditrichota > Calditrichia > Calditrichales > Calditrichaceae > JAFGKZ01. The sequence goes on from JARRPN010000007.1 coordinate 11,903, forward strand.
CTCTAACATTTGCCCATAAATATTTTGAAGGCAAGATACCTGAAACAGGAAATTTAGATGCGTTGGACAAAGAACTTGTTGATAAAATTTCTAATGCCCCCGATTCGCTTGGTAAGTTAATTGATAGTTACCAAAACCGTTTTTATGTCCGTGATTTAATGGAACTGGCCCGCTTTGCCAATAAATATTTCAATGATAAAGAGCCCTGGAAAACCAGGAAATCCGATCCACAGGTTTGTGCTACAACTATCAATTTATGTTTACAAATGGTTCGTTCTTTATCTATCCTTGCCGAACCGGTTATTCCAAATAGTGTGCGTAAAATATGGAAAATTTTAAATATAACTGACAACCCAAATTGGGATGAGGCGGGAGAATTAAACCTGCCAACCGGTCAAAAGATAAATCAGTCTGAAATTCTTTTCACTAAAATTGAAGATGAAGCTATTCAAGCGGAAATCGAACGATTGAATAAAGTGCAAGCTTCAATGCAGTCTTCACAAAAAATGGAACCCAAGTTTGAACCGCAAATTAATTTTGAAACATTTAAAAAACTTGATCTGCGTGTAGCCAAAGTGCTTAAAGCTGAAGCTGTAAAAAAATCAGACAAATTACTAAAACTTCAAATAGAAATTGGCAATACAGAAAGACAAATCATTGCTGGTATTGCCAAGCATTATAAACCGGAAAATTTAATTGGCAAAAAAATAATTGTTATAGCTAATCTGGAACCGGCAACAATTCGCGGTAATCAGTCTGAGGGTATGCTGCTTGCAGCTTCAGATGAAAATCAGCTCGCTTTATTGACGGTTCTTGAGGACATTCCATCAGGTGCGAAAATCAGCTAAATAAAATAATTCTTGTCATATTTGATTTGATTTCTTAATATGAAGCTACATTATGATAATAATCCGGCAGGTATATAAATAAATTATGTTTGTTGATACACATACTCATCTTGATTTTGACACTTATAATGAAGATCGCGAAAAGGTCATCCAAAGGGCAATTGAAAACCAGGTAATGGCTATTATTACAATCGGTACGGATCTTGAAACATCCAAACAAGCCATACTTATCGCTGAAAAATATGCTTCCATTTATGCATCGGTTGGGATTCACCCCAGTGATTGCGTCAATGTGAAAGATAAGGATTTTGAATTCATTCGTGAGCTGGCGAGCCACGAAAAAGTGATTGCGATTGGTGAGGTTGGTCTGGATTACTATCATATGCATGCTGAAAAAGATATTCAGCACGATGCATTCAGAAAACAGATCCAAATTGCCAGGGATTTAAATTTACCACTGATAATCCACAATCGGGATTCTCATGAAGATATGCTTAAAATTCTTGATGAACAAAATGTTAAAGATATCGGTGGAGTGATGCATTCTTTTACCGGTGATAATAATTTTCTTGATAAAATAATATCAATGAATATGCATGTCTCATTTACAGGCAATATCACATTTAAAAAAAGCACATCCGACGAATTGGTTAAAAAAGCACCTATTGAAAATATGCTTCTGGAAACAGATTGTCCGTTTTTGACTCCTGTTCCTCTAAGAGGTAAACGCAACGAACCAGGATTCATCGTTCATACGGCAAAGAAGATTGCTGAAATCAAGGAAATCGAACTGGAACTGCTCGGCAGAATTACAACCGAAAATGCTGAAAATTTATTCAAAATAGATATTTAATTTTAAGGCCGATACAACTTTAAATGTATGAATACCCACAACAGGCCTAAAAAAAGATTCAGTCAAAACTTTCTTCAAAATCCCCACTATCAAAATAAAATTGTTCCCTAGTACAACACATCATTAACACTCAACCTAATTCTTACTACGCGGTTGAAATAGATACCGCATTGGCTGTAAAACTAACTTCTCAGTACAAAAATAATATTAATATTATTCAGCAGGATTTTTTAGAATTTGATTTCAGCTTGATTCAGGAATCGACTCAATCAAAAATTAAAATTATTGGCAACATCCCTTATCATATTACCAGCCCGATTTTATTTAAGTTAATTGATAGTTACTTATTTCTTCACTCTGCTGTATTGATGATTCAAAAAGAAGTCGCCAGGCGTATAACAACCATGCATGGTAACAAAGAATATGGGATCTTATCTGTCACTAGCCAGACTTATGCAAAGGCAGAATATTTATTTGAGGTTAAGCGCGGAAATTTTTATCCAGCACCGGATGTGGATTCTGCTGTGATTCGACTAACATTTAAAGACAAAATAAAAGACATTGAGAATGAATCACTATTCAGAAAAATCGTCCGGGAGACATTCAACTATCGTCGCAAAATGCTTAGAAATAGTTTGTGTAGAATTTTTGACAAAACTATTGTATATTCGATCTCGTCTGATTATCTCGACCGGCGTCCGGAACAGCTATCGGTCGATGAATTTAAAATCCTATCAAATTTACTTAACAAAATTTTAAGGCGATCCCATGGTTAACATCGATTACGAAACAATTCTTCCAGATATTGAAGAGATGATCGAGAACCAAAGCGCCGGTCCTTTGTTGAATATTCTGGTTGACTTACATCCTGCTGACATTGAAGAAATTCTTAATCGTCTTAAAAAAGAAGAACGACAATACGTTTTTAGTATCCTGCCGAATGATTTAGCCAGTGAAGTGCTTTCCGAACTTGAAACGCCTATCATGGAACAGGTTCTTGAAGGAGTCAATGCGACTAAAATTACCAACCTTGTTGATGAAATGGAATCAGATGATGCCGCGGACTTACTCGCTGAACTGCCTGACGAAGTCGCTCACAAAGTAATAAACCGTTTAACCGAAGAATCGGCCCAGGAAGTAAAAGAACTATTACCTTATAAAGAGGACACAGCTGGTGGTATAATGGCCGTTGAGGTCATCTCCATGTCGGAGAATGCCACCGTTAATGAAACCATTGAAAAAATTCGCGAGCAACGTGATGAGTTTGAAGCATTATATAATATCTGGGTTGTTGATAGTGATCAGAAACTAATTGGATCGGTATCCATGAAGGATTTAGTACTGGCTAAGGGCTATACAACCTTACGGGAAATTATGAATATTGATGTACATTCCATTCATGTGGATATGGATCAGGAGGAGGCAGCCAATTATTTTCGTAGATATGATTTAGTTAGTGTTCCGGTCGTAAACAACAGCGGGCAGTTGATTGGACGAATCACAGTCGATGATATAGTTGATGTTCTTGAGGAAGAAGGTTCCGAGGATATGGGTTTTGTAGCCGGTGCCCCGGATGAAGAAATATTGGAAGAATCAGCATTTACTGTATCCAAAGCACGCATTCCCTGGTTACTCGTTTCCTTTGTTGGCAATATTATAGCAGCATTTGTATTAAAGGCATTTAA
>JARRPN010000007.1:15349-25428 GCA_037382875.1 Calditrichaceae bacterium
TTTCCCGCTTATTATGGCCATGGGTGGTTCAACCGGCCAGCAGGCCAGTGTAATTGTTGTGCGTGGTTTGGCCACTGGCGATATACATTCAGGCGATACCAGCAGACGCTTATTTAAGGAATTTCGTGTATCATTGTTGAATAGTCTGATTTTTGCGATACTAATTTTTATTTTTATCTATTTCTGGCAGGGTATTTTATTTGCGGCCATTTTATCTATTTCACTGATTATCGTAATCAATGGTGCATCTCAATTTGGTGCTTTACTTCCATTTATGTTCAAACGGCTAAATATTGATCCGGCACTTGCTACAGCACCATTTATTGCTACAACGATTGATATTTTTGGACTTCTGGTCTATTTATCTATTCTTGCTTTTGGGTTAAGTTTGTTCGGATAATTTTCCTGACTTACTTTTCCCGATACAATTTCGTTTTCCTTATCAAATAGCCTATATTCGCCATGCTGCATTATCCAGAACTTTGTAGAATCCAGACCTAACTTTCTGATCTCTTCTCTCAATTTTTGTGGTGGTTCATCCATCGGTTCATCGGCCAGGTTGAACGTACCCCAATGGGATGGAATGAATATATCGGCTTTTAAATCAATATAGGCCTGAACTGCATCTGCCGGATTCATGTGAACCGGGCTCATAAACCAGCGTGGTAGATAGGCACCGATTGGCAAAATAGCTATATCAAACGGTCCATATTGCTCACCTATTTCTATATAACCGGTAAAATATCCTGAATCACCACCAAAATAAATTTTTGCAGATTTGCCCTTTATGATCCAACTTGCCCATAGTGTTCTATTTTTATCATATCCTCTTCTTCCCGAAAAATGTTGAGCAGGTGCACATATGATTTCAAGTTTATTGAATGTAAGTGAATCACCCCAGTCCTTTTCCTCAAAATGATCAATTTTCATTCCCTTAAAAAATTCACCTACACCAAGGGGAATTAGATAAAAGGGTTTATTGCCTAACTTTTCAATGGTATTTTTATCCAAATGATCATAATGATCGTGTGAGATGATTACCAAGTCAATTTCAGGTAAATCCTCAAATTTCAAACCCGGTTTAACGTAACGTTTAGGACCTGCCCATTGAACCGGCGAACTCCTTTCACTAAAAATTGGATCCAATAATATATTTACACCATCCAGTTGGATAAGAAAAGTGGTTTGCCCTATCCAGGTTATGGTTGGTTCTGTCTTATTATCCCTGAGATATGCACCATCATTCTCAAATAGCGGAAAATGATACGAGTCTTTCGTCTCCGGTTTATTACCCCTGATCCTATCCCAGACACTCCAACGCAGCACATCAACTAAACCACGATCTTCAAAACCGGGCCAGGGATTTTTAAAGCCTTCAGGTGTGTGATGATTCAAATTCATATTTTTATCCTGCGCAAATAGAGAATTCATAATTATAAAAGTAAATAATAAAATTAAAATGAATATTAAGCTGTATTTCATTTTTTACCCTGTGATTTTGTTTGTTATTATGTCGCTTAAGTACGAAATAATATAAAAAATGTTTAAACAGAAAATATTAAATATTCATTCCATCACTGCTTAGAAACTATCATCAGGCTCTTGTTGAACATAATGCACGTGGGCCATTTCTTTGCGCTCACGATACAGCTGACCGATTTGTGCACCAAGAATAAAAACAATCGCCGAATAATAAATCCAGAAGATTACAACGATAAAAAATACATACGTACCATAAATGCGGTTAAAAGCTGCGAAATTTACCAGAAAATAGCCAAACAGCATCTCAGCTAAAGTCCATAAAATAGTAGCCCATAATGCACTGACTGCTACTACTTTTTTATTCAACTTATCATAGGGGATGAGTTTGTAAAAAATGAAAAATAACGCGAATAACAAAACAGGGGATGAGAAAACCGAAACCATACTTTTAATAATATTTATATCGATAAAAGGAATTTCTGCAATTTTAGGAATACCATTCAGCAACGCTTCCCAAAATGGTAAAATCAGAGTAATGACTAAGAAGGAAAAAACCAATGTTAAAATCATACCAAAATCACGTAATTTACCAATTAAAATATTCTTACTTTTAGAAACCTGAAATGAACGATTCAAAATAGTGCGTAAAACATTTTTATAATTTTTTATTTCTTCGACTCGATTTGCAACGACGTCGTTAACAAAATCAGCATAACTGGAGTATGGAATGACTGTCTGGAAAAAACTAGATAACTGGCTTCGAATCGATTCATTGGCTAACAGGTTACCAAGCAAGGAAATAAGCAGCAGAATAAACGGCATAATACAGATTAATAATGAAAAGGCTAATCCTGCTGAAAATAAAAATAGATGATTATCATTAGCACGATCATAAATTCCAACCGCATAGTATTTAATAAACTGCCAGATCCTGTCGTATTTAAATGTTTCGATATCATATTTAACAGATTCATACAATCGCCGAATATGAAATTTTAGCTCATTCATAGAGGGGAAGATTTTCATCAGTCTTTTTGCTTCTTTAAATTAGTTGTAATTTGAAATTAAATGTACAAGTCATATATTTTTATATCAACAAAAATATCATTATGCCTAGTCTCTTTCCATTTGTTGATAGTTAATAAAATTTCAATTAAAATGTTCCATTGGAATTTTTCCAGAACAAATTACAAATGACAAAATTCAAAGTTTTAATCTAAACATTTTTAACGGAATTTTATGTATGTTTTTGAGTTTCACATTTTGAAATTTTAATGTTATTTGGAATTTATTTGCTATTTGATTTTTTGATTTTGAAATTTAACAGATTGTTATGTTAAAAAATAACAAACCATTATTAACGATATTTATTATTGCTTTCCTGAATTTAATGGGCTTTGGAATTATTATTCCCCTGCTTCCTTATTATGCAGAAACGTTTGGAGCCAGTGCTACCGAAATTGGATTTTTGATTGCCGCTTATGCCGCCGCTCAATTTATCGGTTCACCTATTTGGGGACGATTTTCAGATCGCTATGGCCGTCGATTGGCTTTAATGATCACATTGATTGGTGCCGTCATCGGATATATTATTTTTGGGCTGGCAAATTCACTTATTATTTTATTTGTCAGTCGTATTCTTGCTGGATTTATGGGAGGCAACATATCCGTTGCACAAGCCTATATTGCCGATGTTACAGATGAGAAAGACCGGGCTAAGGGTCTCGGTTTAGTCGGTGCAGCCTTTGGATTGGGTTTTATCACCGGTCCGGCCATTGGTGGTGTTCTAAGCACTTGGGGTTATGAAATTCCCGCTTATTTTGCGGCATTTCTGGATTTTTTTAATTTTATTGCGATTTATTTCTGGCTGCCGGAATCATTAACACAAGAACAAATGGAAGCCAAATCTTCTTCCAGGGAACCCAGGTTTAGTTTGAATGAACTGAAACAAGCTGTTTCACGTCCTCTGGTTGGCCCTTTGCTAAATTCTCAATTTATTTTCAGTTTGGCTTTCGCAATGTTCACTACGGTTTTCGCCCTGTTTGCTCAACACCGATTAAATCTGAATGCTCAATCTACAGGTTATATTCTTGCTTACATTGGTGTTTTAATAGTAATTGTCCAGGGTGGGCTCATCGGAAAACTGACAGCCAGTTTCAGTGAAGGATTTTTATTGTTTTGGTCAACATCACTGATGGCTATAACTCTGTTAGCCTGGGCCTTCGTTTATCAGGTTTGGGTATTACTGATTGTCCTAATTCCTATGGCATTGGCCAGCGGCGTATTTCGAACTGTAATTAATAGTTCACTTTCAAAAGCTGTGAGCAAAGAAGAAATAGGCGGTACGATGGGTATTTCCTTCAGTATTGACAGCCTAACCCGTGTGATTGCACCAACTGCCGGCGGGTTTATTTTAGGTCAGTTCGGATCTTCGGCCCCTGGCATTTTAAGTGCTGTATTGTTAATTTTATTTATTCCTTTCGCCTGGGGAAAATTTATTTCCAATCCCCATCCAGCTTTGAATAGTAATATAGATTCTTAAGTAAAATTAATCTTGATTTGTGAAATAGTCTTTAGAAAGTAATTTTCAATTTCTGAAGTTTCATTTCGATCGAAACTCTGTCGATAAATTTGCTCTGGATGCAGAAAATACAAACTAACAGGGTAGGTCTTCTGATTGGGATATAACTTACTTAGTAAATAAGCATAGGCTTTAATTTGCCATTCGTATTTTTTTGCGATTGTTTCAACCTGGTTTGCATCAATCCAATTGGTTTTATAATCAACAATTTCCCACAATCCCTCTTCATTCTTGTACATGCGATCAATGGTACCGGTAAAATAATCTTCGCCAAGTTTGGCAGTCACTTCAACTTCGTTTCGATATTCTTTAGCAGAAAATATTTTCCGGCCTTCCATTGACTGCATGGCTCGTTCAGTGATAAATTTTATTTCCGAGGTAAATTCATTTTGTAATTCATCATTAAAAATATCGAATTCAAAAAAGATATTTTGCAATAAATCATCTGGATCAATACTTAAAGATTCGATCAATTCCAGATAGCGGTGTACTATTTTACCTTTGAGTAAGGCATGATCCGTTTGATAAACATCAGCTGCGAAGCTGTCATAATCCTGTTCAAAGAAACCAAGATGATAGCGGTGATAGTAATCTTCTGGATTTTCCAGGTAAGTCATTAATCGTGTGGCCGAGAAAATTTGAGGACCGATAGTATCCGATAAGGGTTTTAAATAGTCAGGAAGTTCATAACTTTTCGATTCAACTTTTATCTGTTTTGATTTTAATTGATTAAGCAGATGATCCAAAGAAGAAAATTTATGCTCGTTTGTTTCTGTCCCGCTGAACTCATGAACGATAGAAACCTCAAATTTATCCATATTAATTTTTTCAGTTTGCCAGATATCGATTCCATCTTCAGAAAAAGCTGCACTCAACCAGCTCAAAGCGGAATCCCGGGATGCTTTAGGCTCTTCCGTTGCTGCACATAGATATAAATAATTACTGGCCCTGCTGGCTGCCACATAAAACAATCGTTTGGCTTCTGCCAGCTCTTTTTGTCTCTGACGATATTTAATCAGGTTAAGCAGAACATGATCATCAGTTGGCTGTTTAATCATACCCGAATTCAGCTTTGTTACAAGACCATGTTCATTATCAAGAAATACTGTATTGAATCTTCCTTCATATTTTTCATTCAAATAAGGAACCATAACAATGGGGAACTGCAGTCCTTTGGCTGCATGGATAGTCATAATTTTAACAGAATCCCTGTCTTCAATAGTAATCTGCGCTTCACCTTCACGCATTTCATTGTTGATGATAGTGTTAATATTATCCTGGAAAGCCTGCAGCCCGCCCAATCCAGCTGCATCAAAATTCTGGGCAATCCGGATCAGTTTATCCAGATTAGCCACCAACTGATCACCATTTAGCTGAGCTGCTAAAATAGTACGGTAATGCAAATCACTAACAATACGATCCAGCAGATCAGCCAGAGTTATTCGTTCCCTTAAATTCAGCCATTTCTTTATTAGATCCCGGGTGTTTTTCAGAATTTGTTTATCATCTTCAGAGTATCCATCCTGTTTTAATTCCCCCTGTAACCGATCCCACCAGGTGCGCCCTTCCTCACGAGCTAAAAAGAATAAAGCACTGTCAGGGATCAGGAACATTTTGGAACGCAGAACCGCCACAAGTGCAAAATCATCTTTAGGATTACTGATGAATCGTAAAAGATAATTAAAATCATATATTTCCTGCTGCTGCCAATAGCCGATACCCCCTGCGGTTTTAAACGGAATATTTCTACTGCGCAGTGCCTGCTCAATTTCAAGCAAATGGGTACGCGATCGCAAAAGAATTGCAATATCACCATACTGAACTGGTTCTTCTTTTTCATCGCCTTCCCAATGGAAAATGGTTGCCTCTTGTTCAATTAGATTTTTTATAACATTGGCCAGATAATCCGCTTCCACTCTTACACGATCCTCATCGGATTGAAGCAAAGCGAGTTCTATCCAGCCTTTTCCTGAAAGTTCACGTTTGGCTTTTAGAGGATGATAACCTACTTCGAATGAATTGTTTACATCTTCCTGCAAAATTCTTTCAAAAGTGTGATTAATAAAAGCGTTTAAGCGCGGCAGAAACCTGAAGCTATCCTGAAATACCACATTGCCTTCATAATCAGTTTCATCTTCATGAATTACCTGGTTCGCAAAAATTTCTTTAACCTGTTTAAATATGCGAATATCTGCGTTGCGAAAACCATATATAGACTGTTTGGGATCACCTACGACAAAAATTTTATCTTTGATAAGTTTTCCGTTTTTGGTCGCCAATTGACTGATAATCTCCCATTGCAGACCATTCGTATCCTGGAATTCATCCACCAGAATATGATTATAACGGTTTTTAAGTTCGGCGCTTATGCGATCCTGTTCAATTAAAAGCTTGAGCGTGAGAACCTGCAAGTCTTCAAAATCAACCAGACTTTTATCCTGTTTGATTTGTTTATAAATAATTGTTGTTTTCTGATAAAGACGGATAAAGATCTTAAACAGGCGGAACCATATTCGATCATTTTCCGATGCACAGGAACCAATCATCATATCATGTAATTTTTGAGCAGGGCCTTCTGATAACTGACTTAACTCAACCAGCTGTTCAATGGAGTTTTTACTCCAGCTTTGCTGCCCTCCTAACTGAGCCGCATTTTTATAAGCGGTTGCATTACCTGTTGTCATATGATTGAATAGAATAAGCAGAGAAGCATATTTTTCATACTCTGCGCCATCCCCCATAAGCGTTGATAATGTTTGTCTTAGAATATGTTTTGTCTTGTCACCATTTTCATTTTTAAGATCAATCATATCGTTATTAAGGATAGAATTAATTTGAAGGTGAAATTGATTGTAATCCAGCTCACCGATTATTGACTTAGCCAAATTGAGCCAGTCGTCGTTCAATTGATCAATATAACTGTCTTCACTGATACCCTCCCATTTGTTAGTAATCAATTCCATATCCCATGGCGATCCCATAGCATTAATCAGCATATCTTTTATTGATGCACGACTTAATCTTGAAAACAAATAATACCATTGTTTCTTTTCATCAAGATCATTGGTTCTATTTATTTCTTCAAACGAGCTTTGAATAGCATCCTGTTGCAGCGTAGCCTGTTGCATTTCGTCCATTTCACTAAAATCGGGTGATAATCCGGATTCAATGGGAAATTCACGTAACGTTCTGGCACAAAATGCATGTATAGTGGAAATGGCTGCTGAATTGAACTGGTCACGAATTTTTAAAAGATTTGTTTTCACGGACTGATCCTGCTCTATCGCTAAGCGTTCATTTACCGTCCGGACAATGCGTTCCTGCATTTCCCCGGCTGCTTTATTGGTAAAAGTAAAAGCCAGCGTCCGTTTTACATTTTTCGGATTTTGTAATACAATTTTCAGATATCGTTCAACCAGGATTCGGGTTTTACCCGATCCGGCACCGGCAGTAACTGAAATATTTTTATCCAGAGCCAGGGCTCGTTCCTGAATTTCTTACTTATTGTTTACGTCATTCTGAGGGAACCGCCGACCGAAGAATCTAAATTACAATATATTTAAGATTCTTCGCCCCGATTTCATCGTTGTTCAAAATAACAGTACTATAATTATATATTCGATTTTTAACTGTTCCTCAATTTCCCCACATTCTTCTGACACATTCTCCTGAACTCACAGTATTGCTGACAGATCACCTCATCTGGAAAACGGGTATGACGAAAAATACCCTGCTCCAGTTCTTCCGTTTTACGGATGGCCGTATTTAATGAATAATCCAGCAACTCCTGTAACGAGAACATCTTACCTTCTTCATCAATGATCTTTTTATTTGGAAGAGCAGCTTGCGATCTATCACTAATAAATGGCACGGCAGATTTATCCGCCATGACATCATTACGGCTACAATTTTCAGCATCTTTAACTAAATAATACCCTCCATATACAGCTTTGGATTCCGGATTTAATGCATTATAAGCCAACAGATATAAGGGTAACTGGAACATCAATCCGGCTAAAACTTGCTGTGCCTTTACTGTTGAGGCCTGAACACCGGTTTTATAATCAAATATTAGTGCATTGCTTTTTTTATCTTTGTCAATCCTGTCAATTTTACCAATAATTTTAATTTGACCATTAGCATTCTTTAGCGTTACTGGTTTTGAGCTGGATGCCTGATCGGTTGAGGAACCATAGGTATACCCGAAGGCAAATTCAAATTGGTCTGGGACAAATTGGGTCTCATCAATTTTTTGTTGATCATATTTCAAAAATGTATTTAATAAACCAGCATTTTTATCAGTACCAAAATAAATCTCGCGTTCCAGTTCCCAGAAAAATCCCTTAAAAGGCATTTGATCAAATACAGATTCGGCAATTGAAAAAAGTAACTTTTTATTATTTGCAGGATATTTGCATTGATTTAATTTTTTAAGCTCACAATAAAATCTATATAGTATGTCATGAATAATGAGTCCCCGTTCCAGACTATTGATGTCTTCTTCAAATTCAGGCTCTTCTTCAATCTTCAGAATACGATTTAGAAAAAACTGCATCGGGCAGAATGCATAGGATTCTAACTGAGTGACTGACCATGTTCGATAAGCATATTCTTTTTTTAGAATTTCGTTAATTGTAGAATTCAAGCTGAGATTACCTTCAATAAGCGAGAATCTTCCAGGAATAATTCGCTGCCGGGCATTTTTTATTTTGCCAATCAGCCACAAGACCTCTTCCATCGGCATTTGCAAAAACAGATCCCCTGCAGTTTTCAAAGTCTTATCCGTATTCAGCTTCTGAATAGCAAGCCCTAAATTCAATTCCAGTTTTTTCATGTTTTTGAATTCGTCCTTAAGATCTTCTTCGGCCGTGACTTCCGCCGCATCCTGCAAATCCATTAAAAAAGTAGAAGGGGTTAAAGCCCGGTCATCCTGGTATTTAGGATAGGTTAAAAATAGTTTCTTGGCAGAAGAATCCAATAATGAATAAAATATAAATCGGTCTTGATCCAGCAGTTCTTCCGATGCCAGTAAGTTCATTTCCTCTCTAACTGCATCGTTGAAAAATACATCTTTAGTTGACGCTCTCGGAAAATCACCATCCATCAAACCACCCACAAAAAGTACATCAAAGTCGAGAGCCAGAATTTCCAGACGCGGCATAATCTGAACACCATAATCCGGCAATTCTTTAAGATTAAAGATTGCTTGATTAACTACACTTTGCAGACATCGATTAAAATATTTAATAGTAATTTCACCGGAATCATGAAGATAATCCAACGTCCAGATCATTTTATCCAGTAATTTCATAAACCGGTTGAAGGCACGGAACTCATTTTCTTTTTCTCTTTCATTCAAAAGGATATTCTCATCCTGATACCAGATTAACAAGTTTAATCTTTTAAGCAGATGAATATATGCTGATCGAAATTCTTTAATTCCGGATTTTAATGGAAATTCATAGAAAGGTTGTAGTAATTCTGATAACAGTTCAACCTGATGTTTATTATCGAAATATATATCTCTATTTGATTGACTGATTTTTTCAATTTGAGATGACAGCCAGTCTAATTGTCTTTTTGACAGGTATCGAATACGTTTTTCAGTTAAAAGCTTTCGTAATAGATGCGGATTTAGTTCCTCACGTGTTTCTATAAACGCGTTATTAAAGAATTGTAGTGTGTCATTATATTCAAAGCCTCCATCAATCAATTCCAGGCAATTCACAAAGGTACGAATAAGCGGTGACTGATTAAGCACAAATCCAGTCGACAGGTTAAAAGGAATCTTGTAATCTTCAAATTTTTGGCGGAGTAATGGTACATACTTTTCCAGATTGGAAAAAGTCAGAGCGATTTTATGTAACGGTATATTTTCTTTTATATTCAAATCACGAATTTGCCAGGCAATAAATTCAATTTCCTCTTCTCTGTTTTTTAGTCCCTGTATTTTAATTTGATTGATGAGCCATTTGCCTTACATACAGCTGCTAAGATTTTAAATGAAAATCAATTT
>JARRPN010000008.1:0-9250 GCA_037382875.1 Calditrichaceae bacterium
GGATACCCCAATCCTGAGGAAAATTCGGAGGTGTATTATTCCAGCTATCAAAGGCATGGCTATCATCAGATTGATATCGAAGTTTGTATTTTCCTTTAGATAGGGTTAATACATTAATTTGCACTCTATTTTTTTCTGCTCCTCCAGCATATTTAGATTGCTTAAAAGTCATTCGCCAAATTGGAGCATTATTTTCATACTTTTCCAGAGAACCAAAATCTCTCATAGCCATAACCGGTTCACCACGGAACTCACTTCTACCCTCGCCCTGACAATAGACAAGAACATTGGCTGAGTCTGGCAGAAAAAATTCTTTTCTTATATTTGCATAATGACCCGGTTTCAGAATACTTACTAACAATTTATTTTCATTTTTTAATATATTAATTCTATCAAATACTTTTGGAAGATAGACTTTTGTATATGACGGATTATAACTATTATAACGTTTAAATACCTTGGATACTGGATCAAATTTATTAAACCCATTTTTTGTACCAATCCAGACATATCCGTCACTATATAAAATTGATTTTATGATATCATCACTAATGCTTTGAATATTCCATAAATTACTATTATATCTTGTAAAGCTTACTTTTTCCCTTCTTAATTCACTATTTTTAATATCAAGATACTTTTTATCCAGTTTATTCAATCCAAAATCTGTTCCAATCCAAAGATTTCCTAAACTATCTTCACACAGAGTATTTATAAAATTATTACTTAGTGATGTGGAATCGTTAGAATCATAACTAAATCGTATAAACGTTTTTGTCCGCGGATCGAACCGGTTTAATCCGCCGCCTCGTGTACCAATCCATAAATACTTATTACGATCTTCAATCATGCATAAAATATCATCATGTGAAAGTGATAGTGAATCACCTGGATGATTGCGATATGCTATATAATTAAGACCATCAAACTTAATTAGACCAAACATGGTACCAAACCACATAAATCCTTTGTTGTCCTGAATTATGCAACGGGTTAAATTATGTGAAATACCTTTTTCTAATGAGAGGTGTTCAAATGTTGGTTGATCAACCTCTGCAAATGCCAATGTAGATATAGCAACACATGCAAAGAATTTTAGAACTAAACTACGCTGGAGTAATTTACGTTTATTTTTTACGTCAGCGCCTTGGGTTTCTTCCATTCCAGAACCTTGTTCTAACTGCTTTAATTCTTCGGCCAGACTAACCTGAGCATTCAATAAAGCTTTGTCCGAAGCAATACTGGCTCTGCGTGATTTTGCTGTGCCAACTGCATATATATACCCCTCTTTCACTGGAAGGGATTTAAACCAGGCAGGAGCCTTTTCCCGAATTTCAATAGATAAAACATTGTCAGAATTTATAGAATCTGAAACAACCGTTGTATCTATATTGCTTAAATCCTTCCTATCGGATTTTTCACAGGAAAATAATATTATCAGTATTAAAATAATAAATATATTTTTCATAAAATCAACATATTAATCTTGTAAAAGTTTGTCACGTTCTGAATTCCATTGAACCCAATCTGATTTCGAATCTTCCTCTTTATCAAAAGTTGATTTTTTATAATTTATATCATTAACCTTTTTAAAATCTTCTTCATCTTTTTTTAACATTTCCTGAAACTGTTGCTGATCCTGTTTCTTAAAGTTCTCGAAGTCTTCCATTTCTTTCGTCTTAAAATCTTCGATGGCTTTTTCCTGCTGTTTCTTATACTCTTCAAAATCCATTACTAAAATCAATTCTTCGCCGGCACTAATTTTAAATGTGGAATCAGCTAATGTTTTACCATCCTCCTTATATGGTGTTACAGCAATTTCGCCCTTGTAGCATCGATATGTTGATTGATTCTCGTCGCAGTCCATCCTGTAGACAGTACCACGTATAGAGCATACGGATGACGGTGATTTTAATTTAAAACTGCTTGTGCCTCTTGGTAAAAAAAGACTTAACCAGAAGGATCCTTTTTTAACTGTAGCTTCTTCAATACCTGCTTTGTCTTTAGTAACTTCAACTATCGATTTTTCACCTATGCGCATTACTTTTTTGTTACTGAATGTAACCTCACAGCGGGATTGTTTATCGGTTCTTATTTTGTCATTTGCCTGAACACCGGAATTAAAAGTAGCATTATTCCATTTTGAGTTACCCTGGTTCTGGACTTTAATACCACCCATAAAGAAAGTAATTTTACCCAAAGGTTTATCCATCAAATTATTCGCTAACAGCGGAATAATTATTAGACCTACAATTGTAATAGTAATTATCTTTTTCATAATTATTTCTCCCGAATATTTTACTTTTTAAAATTGAATTACTTTTGGATCAACTTCTTTAAATTGCGGCATGGCCATACCGGCATTTGCATTAATATATGTTGGATCACAAATAATGTAAGTCTGTCCGTCATAGTTTACACGATCACCCGAAAGATCTGATTTAAATTTTACAGCAGTAGCAATATGACCGGGATAATCCAATCCCACAACATGAAGATTTAATAATTTTTTTACAAGATAAGAAAATAAAATAGAACGATCCTCACAATCTGAGCTAGGATAATGAAGCGTTTCCTCCATCATTAGATATTTTTCTTTACCAAACTGCTGATCATCTGTTTTATAATCAAAAGCTGTCTGAACAAATCGCAGTAAAAAATTAACAGCTTCCAATTCGGACATCCCCTGTAATTTCGGCTCAATAGCACGAATCAGACTTTGAATAGCATATTCCGACACGGCTGCATCAAAATATACAGGCAGTTCAGTCTGCGGATAATTTTTTAAATAATCAATAATATCATGATCATACTGCACCGGAATAGTATATTTTTTTCCATTATAATTAAAGGATAAATTCTTTGTATTTATTTTATTCTTTAAAATGGGGATTTTAGTTAACCTCATACTAATTATACGATCTGCACCCTTGTATTGTCCAGTATAAGTATAGATCTGACCGTTCAATTCAACCGGATTGTCCATGGATATAAAATAATATTTTTTGTTATCCAAAGTAACATAGCGATTTGCGAATATAATATTTTCCGATGGGACAAGAAAATAAATGGTATTGTCCATGTAGGCTACTTTAGTATCATATCCTGATTTGCTAACAATGAACCAGCTGAATAAATTTTGCTCATTCTTTGAATTCGGAAATAATTTTTTAGCAAATAAATCTACAAGAGTCAGGTATCCCCAATCATTGATCTCTAACTGCTTTTTATTTTCCTCTATTTGTTCTAATAATACTTTATATTTTGAAGCAGCCATAGTTTCCCAAGCTTTTGAAATAACTTCATTATTAACCGGCGTTGCAAGACTAAATTCAAAATCTTTTTTATAATTCACAGAAACAGGTGCGCCATAAAAGTCTACAGTCATTAAATTCGTAGTTTTATTAACTACCGGTTTCGGTTTTGGCTTAGGTTTGGGTGGTTGCTCAGGAATTTTTATTTCAGGAGCAGGAATAACTTTATCCGGTGGTGGTGCTGGTTTGTCTTCCGGCTTTGCAGTTGGTATAGTGACCGGTTTAGGTTTTTCATCAAATTTTATTCCCTGAAAAGATTGAAATGCTTTCCATTCTTTTTTTAGAAAATCAGCAAAAGCCTTATCTTCTTTATCTAAAAAATTCTGATAACCAGCTTTTTCTTTTTTTAACCACTCCTGATAATCATCTTGTGCCAAAGCTATTGAGAACGCCGCAAATAAAATTACAGCTATTAAGTTTATACTCAATTTCGATCTTTTCATAATTTACTCCTCAAGGCAGGTAAATTTTAATCGCTAAGAAAATACATGGTTATTGTGATCCAATAAATGACCTGAGACAATTATTTAACAGTTTACTAGATAATTAATAAATTATTACTCAACTGTTGTTATTGTAAGAACACGTTCTGCCTTTTTAACATTCGTTGATTTTTTCTTTACAAAACCTCTTGTCTTTGCTAAAAAAACTCCTAGATCTTCGGCAAGAACATCATAGGATTCGCCTTCAATCTCAATTGTTTTCAAATGAAGATCAGGCAATTCTTCTGTTGAAGCAAACATTTGTAGTTTTTCAACGCCAAACGGTGGAGCACATTCGAAAACATCAGGTAATTCTACGACTTTATTTACTTTACTTTGATCAATATAATAACTTGTATAAAGTGGCGTCCGCATACCATTAGCAAGATGATAAATGAATCTTAAATAAGCTGGAGTATTTAAACGAACATAAAGATGCATTTCCTCGCCACCATGAAAAATTAAATTCTGATCACCCTTATTGGTCCAAAACTCAACATTCAGATCACCATACACAACTTCTGATTTGCTGAATAGTTTATCTTCTGCACTGGCTTCAATAAAATTTTGTGGCTTATACTCAACACCTATTTTATCAGCATAGGATATGGGAAATTCAACTTTAGCACTACCAATAGTACTTCCGGATTCATCATAAATTAAGAGAATAATTTCCATTAGTGAGGCTCTTAACCAATAATTTCCAGTGATAGTTAGACCTTCTCTTTTTTCTGCGCCTGGTTCAACATTACCCTCTTTAAATTTAATGAATTTATTAAGATTGAAATTAATCTGCTGACGAATATAATCTGAAAGCTCGCTACCAAAAGCAGTATCCTGAAAATCAAATGGAAATACAGTTATTTTCTGCCCAGGCTGTATCTGCTTTGATATCTGAAAACATAAACTATTTATGGCATCATCAAAACTATTAATTTGGGTTTCGGTCAATTTGTATATGGTATCATCCAAATGACTGCGCGAGAAAGTAGGTTTTAAATCTTTTTGATCCCGCCCTCCAAGAATCATATAAACTAATATATTTTGTTCTAGCTGGTTAAATAATTTCGAGGCTTCAAATAGATCCTGCAGAGCCCTATCATTATCCCCAGTACCAATAAGTGATGTTACCCGGTTCATTTTGGCATTAATCTGGTTCTGTAACTCTTTTGTTCGCTCATAATATAGATCTGCGACTTCTTCTTTACTAAGAATGGCCTGGGCCATAACAAAATCACCCTGATCGTATGTTTCCCAGCGGACGCCTTCAATTTTCATATCAGAAATAACATTAACCTTGGACTCCGCATACTCAGTTATCGAGTTTGAAGCTTCGGTAAGTTCTGAAACAAATTCAGATTTGACGCTGGCCTGGATTTGATTTGCCAGATCAGACATAGCTCTTTCTTTAGCTATGGTTCCATCCTCCGGGTTTCCGGTATTCTCAGCATATCCTTCACCAACCAGGTATAGAGCGGCTGGATAGTTTTTACCTTGAGCAACTATCAAACTTATCAAAGTAATTAATATGATTATTATATGAGGTACAATTTTTAATGAATGCATCATACTATCTCCAAAGTCAATATACTTTATTGTTAAGAGATAAAAGCATTATCTAAAAATGTCAGCACTATCTCTTTGATCATACATTTTATTTATGGGTACTATCTGCTGAGCCTGGTTTATCTGGAATACTTTCCAGACACTGCCTTTCATCCCCGTTGGCACGTTATAACTGGCCTGTAAGCGACCATCTGAATATACATCTACATGCGCTCCACTATAGGATAAGTCCTGCCCACCACGCCGGCGGCGTCCGGAAAAATTGTGGACAGCATACTCATAAACTCCCTTAGCAGGCTTATAGATGGTAATGGTTTCAGGGCCGTAAGATCTTTGATCATCAACATCCAGAAAATTCTTTCCGCCAATGAGAATTTTATTACGCCACCAGATATGAAAATTACCACCCTCGGGTTTTGGTCCTCTAAGGTGTGCATCCAGATCTTTGGGATACGCGCCCCAAGTCAAAACAATCCGAAATTCCTGGACTTCCGGTGTCATAGCAAAGTTCATACTGACAGGTAACTCGGTTAAATCCATCGTAAATTCATGTTTGGAAGATAGAAAGCCGGGTTTTGAAAATTTTACATCATATTTTCCATAATCCATTTTTTTGATAAAGATACCTTCTTCGTTGGTTTTACCCATTCCAACTGTTTCGCCTGTTCTTTTATCCATAATCGTTACATTCGCTTCTGGCAAAGGTTCTCCTGTTACGGCATTAACAATAGTAACTTTATAAATACGTTGTTGGTCAAACATTTCTGTTATTTCATAAAACGCACCGTCCACGATAGCCCCGCCACGAAATGCCAGACCTTTAGTTTTGGCTGGTACCTCTATCTGATAAGTTTGATTGTTAACATTATCTTCAACCCAGATAGTTGCTTTAGATTCGGACAACATGTAATAATCATCTTCAGTTGCAAAATCTTCATCCATTAAATCATTAACAACCCAGATGTTAAATAATTTGTTTTTTGAATCATCGATGAGAAATTCCTGCGATCCACCGGCGAACGTCCTGTTAACTGTAACATTCCCATCAGATGAGGGCTTATTTAGATTACCTCTGATTGCTTCAACTTTTCCATTAGCATAGTACTGTAAAATACCTTCTGCTTCCCCCATCGTTGCCATTTCATCCCACTTTACAGTCACCTTAAAATCATAAGCAAATACGGGAATGCAAAGTAATAATACATAGATTAAAAAATTTCGCATAAAACTTCCTTTCAAATACATAATCGAAAGATTTTAATACCCAAAAAGAGGGATAACATCATTTTTATGAATCCGGGCTAAAACGTAGAACAGTTTATTATCACGATCAGGAAATCGTTCAACAATCGAAATATTCCTCAAACCATATCTAATTTCCAACACAGATATCTCTTCAGAATAATCTTTTTCTGTCCAGCCATCAGAATAGAGTAAATTGATTTTACTGTAATTGACGGCTACCTGATTCAATATATTGAAAATGGCTTGTTCTTCAGCAGTCTGCCAAGCATCATTTTCTAAACCGATGGCTGTATACATTCCAATCCCATAGTAGTAATCACCGTCTTTTAAATATGTTTTATTAACCCAGTCAGGACGGGGAATTTCTTCGACCGGTATAATATTTCTTTCAACCTCAATTGTATCATCAAGAGAAAATGCTGATATATAATCTCCTGAAAAAACATTTACATTAAATCTGTCGACCTCAACAAGACGACCATCCATCGCTTCTACAGAATCTTTTGAGAATTCATAATAGTAATTACTATTTTTTAAAAGATCCCGATTGTCTTCCAAATCAAAAAGTTCAAGCGTACCAACAGCAAAACATCTGTGGTATGCACAATACATATTCTCCGCAACGTCTTCCGAAGACATACCCCGATAGCTATAACCCACAATAATATCAGAATATTTTTGCGGATATAAAAACCATTCAGGGTATTGTTTTACTGCAGCGTTTGAGATACTAATAGATATTAAGATTGTAAAAAATATTATACTTCCAAAATGCAACTTCATCTTTGTTCCTGGACTTGCTAATTATATGTACTTCCATGATTTAATAGAAAAGTAAGTATTAAATAAAAATCCGGGAGATACACGTATCCCCCGGATTTATTTAATCTAGTATTAATAACCGCTTTCTTGTTCTTTTTTATATTTTTCCATTGCCTGATCCAATTCTTCATAAGCCTGGGAAGCACGGAAACGTTCGTACAGTTTTGGCTTTCCTTTTTTTACTTCATCAAGAATTGACATGTTTACTTTATCGGGTTCAATGGCAACAAGAGCTGCAGCGGTAAATTTACCACTTTGCGGATCTCTCATGTACTTAGTCTTCTTGGTGATTGCACCCTGAAGCATAGTACTGGTTAACACTTTAGTTACCGTTGTAAAAGCTTCATTAATTTCAGAGTCTTCGGCGGAACCGATTTCTTCCTGAAACATTTTTTTCATCCGGTTAACCTGAGTGTTAAAAATTTCAGCCAATTGTCCCTGCGCATCAGTGACAGCCTTTTTCTTGGCTAAATCCTGACGAGCGGATTCTGATTGGCCAACTGCCGCGATACCACCGGCCTCAATGATTGACGCAGTCATATCCTGCAGGTCCTGAAATGGATCTTCGTATGCAATCATATCTTTGGAAGGATCAACAACTTTTTTCCCTCCGCCGCCACAAGCTACAATTAGACCTAAGATCATAACTGTGCTCAGTAAAAGCATTAAGTTCCTCTTCATAACTTAACTCCTTTGTTTGTTGGTGGATGTTAAATAGTTTACTAATTAATTAATTTTTTTGCAAAAATGATTCAATTTACTCATTTTCTCATTGATACAGATCAAATCACCATAATTTTTATTTTTTATATAGAATTCAAATATTTTGTAAATTCTTTATAAAATTTATTATTTAGTTGCTCTCTTATGGTGCGCATAATTCTGGATTTGGCTTCTCCCTCTGATACTGCTGTAGTTCGTTTATTATGATTAAATGATTTTAACGAATAATTATTCACATTGTCACGGACTTCAATGGTCAGTTTCCAATTATAGGCTACCAAATTATTTCTGTTTATATCCGTCGGCTCAATATTTAAACTATAGTTCATACTGAAATCACCTTGAGTATTTACCATTTTAAATCCTATTTTGCCTACGATTTCACTTAAATAATCACCAACTTCAGCTGGTGTATCCTTGCCCGGATATAAAGCAACTGTGATGGTATTTAACAATTCAGTCATCTCTTTATCGATTTCACTTAAGGGGATTGAAACAGGAACCGAAGCCTGACCTTTTGTTAAAACCTGATATTGACTGCGAAGCACATCATTGATAGCTGTAATTGTTTTGCATTTAGCTAGATTACCATATTTATTCAGCTTATTAGTTGAACTTTTATAATTATTAAAATATTTTACTATTTTAGCATCATTATTTTTAATATCCTGTTCATATAATAGGGCTGTCTCAGCACGGTTTAAGTAGGCCAGTACATAATATAAGCCATCTTTAGACGAAAAATGGACTTTATCAATTTTGATGTTTTTAAGGTCCTGTTGGCTTTTAACCGAAGTACGATTCAACATTTGTGAAGAAAAGGATGCGCTGCTTTGATTATTTTCTTCCACTTCCAGATAATTCTCGATAACTGTTTGGTCAACTGTAATGGCAGATTGAAACACCTTAGCAATATTCCCTACAGCATCTTTCTCTGCTGCTTGGCGTGTATCACCACTACCAACACCCACAATGTAGCGTGAATCGGGATAAAGACTATTTGGATTATTAATCCATTCCGGAAAATCACTTGAAGTTGATACATTCTTTTTTGCTGGTGGAGCTGATGCACAGCTGACTATGCACAGCAATTGAAGT
>JARRPN010000008.1:9266-23691 GCA_037382875.1 Calditrichaceae bacterium
TTTATTAAAGCCAGATCAATTAGGTTCAATTTATTGGTAATAGTATAGTTGGGATAAGCCTTTTTCTTAATTAATAAATTATTTTTATTCATAAACTCGATTTCAATATCATGTGTGCCAGGCGAAATTGGAATTTCGCCTGTATAACAATATCTCGGCATCATTCGCCAACAACGTAAATCGGCATTTTCTGTAGCATCCACGCCAACATCAACCACGGCATCTAATAACGTTCCCCATCCACCTTTTGCCTTAGTTTCTTTCTTCAATTTTTTCTTAGCCTCAGCTGCTGCTAAACCTTTAACTACAGTACGGACAACTGTTTTTATATAAATAATTTTGCGTTTTCTATTAAATGATTTAATAGCTACTTTTCCCATATCTTCAAGCAATTCCAACGTGTAGGTTTTATTATTATCAATATGAATAACAACTTTTTTTACATTGGAATCTACTGTTCTAATTACAGGGAATGAGAATTTAAAATGATAGCCTTCTTTTGCTCCTGGGAATGGCATATTAGGTACTGCAATTGGCATATCCAGACCCGAGACTCCTATCATATCTTTATAAGTTGTTACTCTTCCTCCAACCGCTTTTTTATATGGTGCTAAACCCGTAAATGCGATGATATTAACATAGGTACCTCGTAATTTTGGTGGATCTTTTACACATGATGGTTTTGAGAAATCATAAATATCCGGCTGTGTTTTCCATGCCTGAACCATTTTTTCATGTGAGATTCGTGCATTATCACGTTCACCATCTGCCCGATAAATGATATAGCTTATATAATGGGACAATACATCGCTGCTAAACTCTTGTGAAGTATCTTCAATTTTTATTTTCGCATCATCTGATTTATTTAAACTTTCAATCATCTGACCATATTTAACATCCAACTCTCTCAATTTATCATTCACACGATTAACTTCAACGTAAGCATCATCAAATTGATCGAGATTCGCATAATTTAATGCTTTAAATAAATTCACATAAATATTTTCATATACTTCACCGTAATAATCCAAAGCATTATCATTCAGTAGATAAGATAAGGCCGCCTTAGAAATACTTTTTGTAAAAAGCTCTTCCATATTGTTTTCAGCAGCATGTAAATTTTCATTACTCTGTTTGTATTCGCCATTATAATATTGCAGAACACCTTTATCTAAATAAAAAAGTACACGATCTTTTTTGGTATATCTATTTTTGGTTTTTGCGTTATCAACTTTTTTTACGGCAGCGGCATACTTTTCCATTCTTACATCTTTTAGAATTGGATTGTAAAATTTTACATTCGTTTTTACAGATGCACAGCCAATAATAATAAGAATTACGGGAAGAAGTACTCGTCGTCGATTTTTAATCATGATTTTTTCCCAGGTATTAATATTAGGTTCTTTTTCTTGTAGAGATTAGACTACCAGTTGTACTTCTTTTGTTCAATAAATTTCTTAATTTTTTTATCCCCAAGCCAGACTTTAGTGTTTGATTCCAGATCAACCAATTCCAAATTTACCTGGTAATAGACTACCTTTTGTCCTTCAAATGAGTCTACAATGGAGCTAATAACACCCTGCAACATATAATCAGCAGCTTGTTCATTTGCTAGTTCTTTTGCACTCTCCATAGAAGAATAGCTTTGCTGATCCATGCGCTCATCCCGGACGCCTTCGCGCTCACGGGAAGATGCTACGAAAGTTACTTGACCGGAATTGACTAATTCCTTCTCAATATCTTTAATAAAGGTTGCAACAGGAATATGTTCACTGCTTTTATTCCGAATATCACCGACAATGACAATTGGTTTGCGGCTATTCTCGCCTGCAAAGTTATTAATCCATGGTTTAGTAAGTAAATCCTGAACCATAGCGCTTGCCGTCTGACGAGAATCTGTATCGTTCCAACGGCCAGTAATATCTGTAGTTTCATCTACCCGCATACGAGTTACTTTTCTTGAGCTACCACCACAGTTTAACATAACGGTTACTAACGATAGTACTAAAAAAATGCGAAGAATATTCATTGAAGATCCTCCTAGTTCCTTCAGATAATTCAAACTACTCTTTTTGATAAATTAAAAACTTAAATCTCAATATGAAAGTAAAATAATATTTATTTCATATATTCGATCTGCCTTATATCCAATAAATTATCGGTTCGATTTCACAAATCTTAATATAACCTTTCATGATTATTTCATATTTCTATAAATTGTATATTATTTATTTTTCAAAATATGTGAACCAGAACAATGATTAATATTTTTTCATAAAAAAAGCATTGCCTAATTAAAGACAATGCTTACATAAAATTAACTAATTATAAATATTAGGTACCCATTTCCCAGGATGCCAAATACTGTTTTTGCTCTTCAGTAAGTTCATCAATGGTAATTCCCATAGAACTCAATTTAGCTGTTGCAATCCAATCTTCTACTTCATCAGGTACTTCATGTACATCAACGGGCATTTTGTTTTTAACCATATATTCGGTCGTTAGAGCCTGAGTGGCAAAGCTCATATCCATAACAGAAGCGGGATGCCCTTCCGCCGCAGCTAAATTAATCAATCGCCCCTGAGCCAAAAGAAATATACGGTTGCCATTAGCCAGATTATATTGATCAACGTTTTCTCTCACGCCAAGCGCTTTATCTTTTGCCAGTTCTTCCAGATCATCTATATTAATTTCAACATTAAAATGACCGCTGTTTGCAACGATTGCACCATCTTTCATAACTTCAAAATGTTCTTTACGAAGCACATGAATATCACCAGTTATCGTTACAAATAGATCTCCAATTTTTGCTGCTTCAATCATTGGCATAACCATAAAACCATCCATACTTGCTTCCAGTGCCTTGATCGGATCAACCTCTGCAACGATCACATTTGCTCCCATACCTTTCATACGCATAGAAAAACCTTTTCCACACCAACCATATCCGGCAACTACTACTTTTTTACCGGCAATAAGAAAATCTGTCGCTCGGATAATACCATCTACAGTCGATTGGCCTGTGCCATAACGGTTATCAAATAGATATTTTGTCTCAGCATCATTCACTGCAAATACCGGAATTTTCAATGCACCATCATTATGCATGGCACGAAGTCGAATAATACCGGTTGTAGTTTCTTCCATTGAACCTAAAATCTGATCGATGATCTGTGGGTAATCAGAGTGAATGGTGGAAACTAAATCAGCACCATCATCCATCGTGACAACTGGGCTATGATCGATTGCTGCACGGATATGATCATAATAAGTTTTATTATCTTCTCCCCGAACTGCATAAACGGATATATCATAATCTTTGACGAGCGAAGCAGCAACATCATCCTGTGTACTTAATGGATTTGAAGCAACCAGAACAAGATCAGCACCCCCCGCTTTTAAAGTGCGTGCTAAATTTGCTGTTTCCGCTGTAACATGCAGACAGGCAGACATTTTTTTACCCTGCAACGGTTTTTCTTTTTCAAAACGATCACGTATTGCCTTTAATACAGGCATATCATTATCGGCCCACTCAATGCGTTTCTTTCCCTGAGGAGCCAGATTGACATCTTTAATATGACTTTTTACCATGCTAAAATCCTTTCTAAATAATTTTATGTATAATTAATTTGTTTAGACTATTCTATTATTGATTATTAAATAAGTTTGGAAAATGGAAGGTGGAATTACGAATTAAATAATACAATTCAAATTATTACTTAGTATAAATCTGATAAAAGACCTGAATGTCCTGTTTTGTATCCCAGGTCGATGTCTCTATCAGGGTTAAACCAATTTTCTTCAGCCATTTCTTGATTTTATCCGGTTCAAATCCCAGCCACAAATCATGCATCTGATCTGCAAACTTTCTGTCTTTATGTCTCAGAAAATCTATAAGGATAAGTTTACCTTCTGATTTCAAAATTCCAGCTGCTTGTTCCAACATGGCAGGTGGATCATCAATATGGTGTAAAACCAGTGTTAAAAATACCTGATCAAATTGTGCCTTATTTAATGGTAATATATTCAAATCTGCCTGGATGAGGTTTATATTATGCAAATTAAGTTTATTCATAAACCCCACCTGCTGTCTCAACATTTTGGAATTGAGGTCAACCGCGAACACTTCTGATCCCTGTAAAGCTGAATGCAAAGCTATAAAACCCGTACCGGATCCCAGATCTGCAACAATCTTATTTTGTTGTTCACCTAATTTCATAAAAATATTATTGAGTCGGTGATTATCAATAAAATTATTTCGAATTTCATCCCAGGTTTTACAGATGCCGGCAAAGTATTGTTGACTTCGTTCCCCAATCCTCAGGAGTAATGTATCTAACGATTCAAAGGAATCGACAAAACGGGCGAGATCTTCCAGAACCAGTTTATCAGCATTTCTTTTTAGCTCTAAAGGCATCATCTCAATTAAGATAGCTTTAGCAAAGTTCTTTCTGGCCCGATCTAATAACGAAGTAACCGCAGATTGAGACAATCCTGTCATTTTTGCCATCTCATCATAGCTTAGTTCATCGAGTTCTCTTGCAATAAATATATTCCTTTGTGACTCGGGAAGTTTCTCTAAAGCCTGACCTATATGTTTATCGTATTCATTATTTATATGGACTTCGGTTTGTATACTATCGTCAT
The DNA here is from genome assembly GCA_037382875.1 of Calditrichaceae bacterium. GTDB lineage: Bacteria > Calditrichota > Calditrichia > Calditrichales > Calditrichaceae > JAFGKZ01. Next base: position 13,914 of record JARRPN010000008.1, read on the forward strand.
TAAGATGTACATATTCCCTGCGTTTTTTCTCACGGAAATAATTAATTACTTTATTTCGTGCCACCGTCATTAACCAATTTTTCAAAGACCTGTCGATATCCAATTGTTGAATATTCTGAAGAGCTTGCAAATACACATCCTGATAAATATCACGGGCAATATCTGCGCTACCCACAGAGTGCTTGATATATCCAAACAATTCAGCCTCGTATGAATGCAGAATTTTCCAGATATTTTCTATTATTTGAATATCTTTATTCATATATACAAATTAAAGCGGAAAATCTTTCGGTAAAAATAAAATTTTTTAATTATAGGCAGAATAGATAAAAGATTTAGAATAACATGGATTAAGATTATAAGTAAGATTAAGATCGATGATTAAGAAAAAATATTACTCCAGGTGGATTTAAGTAATCCCATTCTTAATACATCACGATACTTTTCATTAATAAACACCTCGCCATATAGAATGCCCTCAAGGCCGAATCCAAACTTACTATTAATATTTATATTCCCAATATTTGTATCCAGAGAATGTATATATACTTTATTGAAATTCATTATATTAAAAATGTAATATAAAAATAAAAAAGTTGCAGATTTAGCAATTCCCTTCCCGCGAAATTGTTCTTCACCAATCATTTTTTTCATTTCGAGTTTCTTGAAAATATGATCTATATTCTCTGCACCAATTATTCCGACAAAATGCTCTTTTTCATAATAGATAGCAAAATATTTGATTTCAGACTTTTTGAGCATGTAATCCTCAAGACGATCTTCTTCTTTCGGCATCAATCCAATGAAGGTTTGGTTGATATCAGAATTAGCAAGCCATTTTGAAATCGTTTTAATATGATGATTTTGAAGTTGTCTTATTGTGACACCATTAAAACTTAATTCATTTTGTTTATCCCATTTATCAATAACCGAATTTATACTAAAAAAATCGTTATAATAATCTGATCCATTATCTTCACTTTTTTTATTCTCAGTAATATGATCTAATAAATTGACTGATACAGTTACAATGTCACTAGCATCTACACCATAGTTTTTCAATTCTTTATAAAAACTATTTGTAACCAGTTTTAGCATCTGTTCTTGTTTTTTCTTATTTACTTCATCAGTGCCAATTCCCATAATATCCTCATCTCCCGGAAAATTAGTTTATTAAACTAACGCATATATAATGAATTTAATCCATAGAAAACGTGTTTCAACGCAAAATATTCAAAATATCTCTTTACTTAAAGCAGAATAAGCTACAAATAAAATTCAATGAATAAAATAATAATTACCAAATATTATTAAATTAAAAAGCGTTATTAGTTTTGTTTGTATTTATTTAATGTAACTATTAAACTTAGTTTTGATTTATTCTAAAAAGAAAATTATCTAAGGAATATACATATATGGTTGATAATAATTCGGAAAAGAACTTAGAAAACTCTAAGAAGAAATATATTGATGTTCATGGCAAAACTTCTGAACTTTCGGGGATTGCCTGGTTCATTGAAACACTTTTAAAACGTTTTCGGACAGGATTCTTCTTATCTGCCCTGGTAATCTTATATGGTATTGTAATTCTAGCTATGGGCATATCCGTAGCCCCAGGGGTTTTTGTTTACGGATTGATATCAGAATTATCGTCAGAATGGCTTCCTCTTTTTCAATATATAGCAATTGGTACAGCGATAGTAACAGGATTTTTTCTATATGGATTTTCACTAATCTTTGTTATTCCTTTTTTTAATTTTATAATGCCCTTCAGGATTAAGCCATTCCGCGGCAGTTATTTTTCTTTACAGAGTGTACCATGGTACTTTCATAATGCCTTTATTTATGTTGTTCGATATACATTTCTTGAATTTATCACACCAACACCATTAAATATTCTTTTTTATAGAATGATGGGTATGAAAATGGGCAAAGGTGTACAAATTAATACAACAAATATTTCTGATGCCGCGTTAATAGAACTTGGTAATCACGTTACAATTGGTGGTTCAGCAACATTAATCGCACATTACGCAGCTAAAGGATACCTTATTGTTGCAAATACAAAAATAAAGGAAAGTGCCACTGTTGGATTAAAAGCAACGATCATGGGTGATGTCGTAATCGGTAAGAATGCAACCATTGCCCCTCATGAAGTCGTGATGCCCAAATCCCGAATTCCGGATGGGGAAAAACCTGTAGATGTAAAAACGAATATTAAGTAGGATCTATATATTTTTAATATAAAAAGTTGATATAAGGCTGGTTAATCCTTTTTATATTTTTCCTCATCGTAACTCATATCATCAATTTGATTCACACTATCCAATTTGACAACGACATTGCCAAGAAACACTTTAAGATCTGCCTTAACAGGAATGCGTCTTTCGGATCCGACAAACCATCCTTTATATGGACCCGTCAAACCTGCAACACCTTTCATTAAGAATGTACCATCCACAAAATACATTTTATCATATTGATTTTCATAATCGGAAAAAATCTCATCCTGAACGCCATGATAACTAATAGCTACATTGCCGATTTCTTCGCCAAAAAATGATTTTAAAGTATCCGATTCCACATGATCTACCATAGCACGAGTATGATAAACCAATGAAATCGCATCATAATATTTATCTACCAGTGGGTAAGTGCGTTCAATAACTTTTGATGAATCTTTAACAGAAGTCATTTTCAATTTTATAGTTGAGTCAGCATAGTTAAAATAGTGTTGTGTAAAATAATTTACATCATCAATATTTTCATAAACCTGATGCAGATAAGGTTTAAAATCTTCAGATACATAAGATTCAAACATGCTATGCATATTTACAAAGAATAATAGTGGATTGGAATCCACAAAAAGACGACAATAGTATTTTCCTGGTATTTCTTTGGATTTATTCTCAAATACCTGAACTCTAAGTTTTCCTAGATGTATGAAAGTCCAGCTTACATTATAGACAAGCTCTTCTCCCGGATGCCATTTAAAACCTGTATCTCCTGAATAGACTTTATTAAAAGGATATATAAGAAAAGCAATTACTATGAATAAAAAGAATAATTTTGAATACATGATACTTAAATCAGCCTAAATAACAACTTAATTTTAAAGAGTTAGGGCATTAAGCTTAGTAATATTTAGAGTAAAAACCAAGAAAAAAATATATAAAATAAATTATTCCATGGAATATAGTAATGAAGTTCTATAAGTATTATGCAATTTTTGCCTAAGTTGCGATATCCTCTGGATTTTCAGGTATAATAATCCATCCTATGATGTAAGCAATCACAAGTGGAAAGATGGCCGTGGCAATACCAATAAAAACAAAAGCCAGACGAATAATAGTCGGATCTACATCAAGCATTTCACCAATTCCCGCACAAATTCCGGCTAACATTTTATCTTTTTTCGATAAATAGAGTTTCTTCATTTTGTCCATATCCTCTCAGAAATATAATTATTTTAACATACATACGTTTTCCTGCTAAGAAACGTTTCATTCATTTATACAATGATTGGAGGAATATATTCAGATCATGATAGATTATTCTACTTTATTAGAACAAAATGATTTTAATTCTGAAACATTAGATATTCTTTTTTAAACTTGAGATTTTAAAGATTCATGCCTAATATTCAGAGAATTTCCTATACACAGTGCGTAAAAGGGAGTGCCACATGAATCACACATTTAATCGTATAATCTTCATCTTGATATTTCTTGTAAATTCAATTTGTCTGGCTCAATCGTGGAGTTCACCTTTAAAAGTGTTCGGGTTTTTTCAAACATCTTATTATCAGACAATGCATTTAGGGGGGACAGATGATTACAATACGTTTAATACACAACAACTTAATTTATTCTTTCAAAAAGATTTAACGAAAAAATGGACATCTTTCGTTAATTTTGAAGTATTAAATAATTTTTCTTCTAGCAAACAATGGGGATCTTTAAATCTTGAAGAAGCCTGGATAAAGTATTATGCCGGCCCGCAATTTACAATGCGTTTAGGATTGCAGATACCTATCTTTAATAATCTTAATGAAATTAAGAATCGTACACCTTTGCTTCCCTATATTATCAGGCCGCTAGCATATGAATCATCATTTGGTGAATTTTTAGCACTGGAAGAATTAACACCAGAACGTGCATTTGTTCAAACTAACGGATTTATTCCCATATCAAAATCAAAAATAGACTATGCATTTTATGTCGGAAATAGCCCCAATGTTAACGATAATTCATTTTACAACCAGACCGGAGTTGATACAACCAATACATTGCTGTATGGTGGGAGAATTGGCTATCGGATTTCTGATTTAAAAATGGGACTTTCTGCTACCTATGATAAAACCAATGCCTTTAAATATCTGGAACCAATTATCGAAGTAGCAGAAGGATTTCTGGAAAAAGTGCAAAGAACACGCGTTGGAGGTGATTTGTCTTATGATTTTTATAGCCTGCGTTTTGAGGGTGAGTTTATCATGGTCAATTACGATGATGATGTTAAAGAACTCAAATTTGATAGATGGTTTCATTATTATACCCTGGGTTATTTTATTGATGAAGAGGTTTTTCTCTACTATAGTTACTGGCTTTCTGAAGAATATTATAATTATCAGAATCCGTCTAGCACAGTCCTGGATATAAATAATGCAAAAGTTAAGGTCATTGTACCAACCATAGGACTATCATACCACATGACAGAACGTATCACATTTAAAGGCCAGTTTGCACAGGTAAAAATCCGAGATTCACAAGATTATAAAATCATCGGCCATCAACCAACTGAGAATACATTTTCATTAGCAGTATCTGTTTTCTTCTAACAGATAATTTCAGGTAAATAAAATGAAATATATAATAAAAACTGTTTTAATAATAATTCTACTATGCGGATCAGGATATTCACAGGTAGCAATTATTGCAAATAAATCTGTTACGATAGATAAAATTGAGAAGTCTCAATTAATGGATTACTACTCACGGGATCTAAAATTCTGGGATAATGGTGAGCCGATCATACTTTTTGATCTGAAAATCAAGAACCAGGTAAGGGAAGCCTTTTATAAATTTTTAGGTAAAAGCAGTTCTCGTATGAAGTCGATCTGGATGAAAAAAATGTTGCTTGGAGAGGGTGACCCACCGGAACCACTTGAATCTGAAGAAGCTATGCTAAAAAAGATTATTACAACACCAGGATCGATTGGATTTATAAACCCAGATATGGTAACGGATGAAGTAAAACCGTTAAAAATCATTGAAGATGAAAATTAAAAACTTAAAACTCAGCCGAAAACTTTTTTTAGGATTTGGTTTTGTATTAATTATGATGTTTGGCGTTAATATATTTTCCATTCGTCAAATGAATAGACTGAAATTGGAAATCGATAATTTTAATAATCAGTGGTTACCAAGTGCTCTCGCTATTTCTTCTTTGAATCTTAATACAGCCGACCTACGTCGAAGCCAGTTACAATATGCATTTACACTGGATGATGAAACCAAACAGGAATTAGTTACCTCTATGATATCTACTATTGATAATATAAATGACAACTTAGATACCTATGCAAAATTAAAACAGCAAAAAGGAGAAATTCAGGAACTACTGGAAGAAGAAAAGGACCTATTTAAAGGATTTGAGACTGATTGGGAAACGTATCAGGATTTAAGTTTTACTATCTTCCGCCTATCCCGTGAAGACAAACAGAAAGAAGCATATGATTTATTGGATGGCCAGACAAAAGTTATATACAGTAGCATTAACGATAAATTGCAAAAATTACTATCATTTTATAAAAATGAAGTAATTGAGGGCGCAAAAAATGCTGATTTGGTATTTCAAGCAACAAAGAAATTAATCACCAGTCTTGTAGTTATTACCATACTCTTATCCATCATTTTTGTTCTATGGCTAATACGATGGATAAGACACCCGATTAGGCAATTGGAAAAAGGTGCAAAAAAAGTAGCTGGTGGAGATCTGTCTGTTCAGCTTGATATAACAAGCGAAGATGAAATTGGTAACTTAACAAACTCCTTTAACCTGATGACCAAATCATTGCGTGAAGCCATGGAGAAAAGTAAGGTTCAAGCAGACAGGCTTAAGATGCAATGGGAAGTTTTAAATGAAACCTATCTTGAACTGGAATTAAAATCCGACTCATTGGAAAAACAAAAATCTACTATCGAAAAGAAAAATCGTGAATTACGTAAGACGATGGAAAAATTAAAATCAACCCAGTCGCAACTAATCGAGTCTGAGAAAATGGCTTCCCTCGGTCAACTTACAGCAGGTATTGCACACGAAATAAATAATCCAATCAACTATATTAGTGCGGGAATCAATCCTCTTAAGCGTGATATGATGGATATTGAATCCTTATATTTAAAATATAAGGAAGCTTCCAATAATGGATTAGATCAAAATAAATTATCTGACGCCATAAAATTTAGCGATGATATCGAATCTGATTTTTTGTTTGAAGAAATAAAGTCTTTGCTTGAAGGTATTGAGGAAGGTGCTTTAAGAACCAGAGAGATTGTTATTGGATTGCGTAATTTTTCCAGAATGGATGAAGATGCAATAAAAGTGGCAAATGTCAACGAAGGCATTGACTCCACCCTTATGCTTCTAAGAAATAAAATAAAAAATAAAATAACCATTAATAAGGAATATGGCCAAATACCGCCTATCGATTGCTATCCCGGAAAATTAAACCAGGTATTTATGAATATTTTGAATAATGCCACCGATGCAATTAAAGATGTGGGTGAAATTTCTATTCGCACCTGGGGAAATGATAATCATATTTTTATTTCCATAAAAGATAACGGTATAGGTATGCCGGAAAATGTTCGGAAACGTATATTTGAACCATTTTTTACGACAAAAGATGTTGGCCAGGGCACCGGTTTGGGCCTTTCAATAAGTTTTGGGATTATTGAAAAACATAAAGGTACAATTACTGTAAAAAGTAAAAAGAATGAAGGATCTGAGTTTATCATTCAACTGCCGATAAATTTATCTTAAAAATAATTAGATAATATATACTTTTTTAGATATATTTTTACCACTGTTATCAAATAATACAAATCAATTTTCCTGATTAATTATGAATAATGAAAAATTCAACATCCTATATGTAGATGATGAAAAGCATAATCTGGTTGCTTTTAAAGCGGCTTTCCGTCGTTATTACAATATATTCACCGCCTCTAGTGCTGAAGAGGGATTGAAAATTCTTCAGGAAAATGAAATATGTTTAATTATAACTGATCAGCGTATGCCTCATATGACAGGTATTCAGTTTCTGGAAAAAGTGATTCCCCAATATCCGGATGCTATAAGAATCATACTTACTGGTTTTAGTGATGTAGAAGCGATAATTGGAGCCATAAACACGGGGCAGGTATTTCGTTATATTAATAAACCTTGGAATGAAGATGAACTCAAAATGACTATTGATAATGCAATACAGCTCTATGGCCTGCAAAAATATAACAGAGATATTTTAGATGAGCTTCAGTTAAAAATTAACGAACAGGAAAAAACCTTAAGAGTATTTCAAAAATTTGTCCCTGAAGAAGTGGTTATTAAAGTTCTCAGTTCCAGCGAAGATTCGATTCTGGATGGTGAATCAAGAGAAGTTGCTGTTCTATTTTGTGACATTCGTGGATTTACACCATTAAGTGAACGCCTTCATCCCAAACAGGTTGTTGATTTACTAAATGGTTATTACAGCCTAATGACCGATATAATCAAACGGTATAAGGGTACGGTGAATCAATTTGTCGGTGATGAAGTGTTTGCTTGTTTCGGCGCGCCTGCTCCATGCATGAAATCCGAACAGAATGCTGTTTTTTGCGCCCTGGAAATGATTAATTCGCTTAAAAAATTGAATGAAATCTTTCAAGAAAAATTAGGAGCGGAAATTATTGTTGGAATCGGTATAAATGCAGGAGAAGTTATTGCAGGTACCGTTGGGTCTGAGCAACGGATGGATTACTGCATCACGGGTGATACCGTTAACACTGGAAAACGTATCGAGACTTTGACAAAAGATCACCCTAATGCGATCCTGATAAGCGAAACTATCTTTGACAAGGTAAAAGAATTATTCGAAGTAAAAGCCTGGTCGCCCGTGCAGGTTAAAGGTAAACAGAAAAAACTCCAGGTTTACGAGGTGCTAGGTAAAAAGTAATCAACATAATATAGTCTTTAATTCCATCAGGGATAAGAATACCAATGAGTTCAAAAAATACCAAAAGTAATAAGAAAGAATCTATTTTAAAATCCGTAAAACTTTTAACAACTCTCACAGATAATGATTTTTTGATCATACATTGACCATATTTTCTTCCGGTGATATATTCGGTGAAGTCGCCCTGCTCGATGATCGGGCCCGGACTGCAACCGTCAGAGCAAGAACGGATGGGATTCTTTATCGGCTTGATCGAAATGATCTGGAAGACAATTCAATAATAAATGGTGAAATCAGGGCAAAACTTTACAAATCGCTCATTAAACAAATTACTTCTTATCTTCGTCAAGGCAGTGATCTTTATGATGAAATGGATGTATTGCTGATTCAGGATGGGGGATGCGCCCCTGGATATAACCCGGTAACGGCATTCATATCCGAATATCTCGAAAAAGCATCCCGGCGGGTTTACGTTGCTGCAGAAGGGTTCAAATCTGTGGTATCCAACCAGGTAAGCGATTACCGCTGCCTGATATATTCCAAAGAACGATTTAATCAAATGGATCATATTCCTGGTGTCATTTTTTCCCCACCATTGCGGCAGGAACGGGGGGCTGAATTTCGCAGCGAACGTTATCGTGAATTCAAAGATGTGTCTATACAGAAAGTGGCCGCTAAAAATATTGTTGATCGAAAAGTTAAAGTATTAATTGGTATTGGTGGTAATGGTACATTTGCAGGAATTAATGCTTTGAGCAAGATTCTGCCCAAATCCATCCAGATGTAAGTGGTTCAGCTTGTATCGGGGAATATACCGGAGTGGAAGTCGGCGCTGAAAAAATCCGTTGTTATATGGCTGATGCCCGTACACATCATCGCTGTTACCTCATAGAAATGATGGGAGCCCGAGGCGGATACCACGCACTGCTTGCCTGCCTTGGCGCCGGCGCTCATCTGGCCGTTCTGCCCTCTTCCAAATTAAATATGAAAAAACTGGTTGAGGCATTAAATCCCCGAGAGGAAACGGTAATCGTAGTAGCTGAAGGATATCAAAGTGAAAAACGAAAAGCAGAAAATTATAAAGGCAATGCAGCAGAATATTTTCGTGATGAATTGATCGAGGCCGGGTTAAATACCAAACAACGTGTGATCTGTGAACCATTCTCAAGAGATATTAGAGGAGCCGCACCCAATAATTTGGATCTTATGCTCGCCCATCGAATGACACGGAAATTAAGAGAACAAATATTAGCTGGTGAAACTCGCGTTATGCCCGCTGTCGAAGCAGATCGCGAGTATAGTCTTCCATTTGATGAGATTAAAACAGATAATTCCGTAGCCACACGATTGGCCAGCTTAGCCAATCGACTTTATTAGTCGTTGCTATTTATCTGCGCTTCCTGAGTAATTGAATACTTTTGTAGAACTCTTTTAATTTCCAGTACACTAATCGGTTTTGAAATATAATCATCCATACCTGCATCAAGAAATCTTTCTCTATCACCCTTCATGGCATGAGCCGTCATAGCAACAATTGGAATAGCAGATTTTGTAGTTCCAGAA